>JAUIFT010000358.1 GCA_030430345.1 Calditrichia bacterium
ATAGGATATCTTTCTGCAGGCTGCAATTGCTCAGTTAAACAATGGCCAAACACTGGTGCTATAACCGGCGAAAATGCCAATGCCATTTTGAATATTGCTGTATATAAGCACTGGCTCCTGAAAAGGATTTCCCCCATCGACGGTTTCTGCCTTGCGGAATGTTTTGTGATGGCGAAAATAATTTTCACTGACGCTGGAGAGACGAATGTAGACCTGTGCGAGGCTATTCGACCCGAATAAAAAGTCATAGTAGCCGAAATCAATTTCCAATGTCTCTCCGGCAAAAAGTACGTCATCGAAGACTGCTTCATTATCGAAAAAGTCATCGATATTCACCGGCCCATTATCTTCATCGCTATTGGCCATAATGACCGGATTGCTGGTTTCGAAATGATTAAAAAAACGATAACCGAAAACATCCACCATTTGAATGGATAACAAGTAATAATTGTCGACATCCGGCGGGTCATCAAAAGCAAGCCGCAGCCGGACATACTCGTCCGGATCGCCACTTCTCGCCGGCAGATTCAAAACGGAGGTAATGGCAACCGGCGGCGACAAATAATCACTCGCTTCAATCGCCGCAAAATTGGGCGCAGCGGCACGGAGCGTGTAATTTTTTCCGGCAACCGGACGGAGGGTTTCTGACCGATAGCGCCCATTCCCCTGGTGGGCCAGATCAGTCAGATATTGCTCCTCCTGCCAAAGTTCCACGGTTGCGTTCTCAATTTGCAAGGCCATATTATTCGGCGACAAAATATCGGTACTACGGGTAATCCGCACTGCCCAGAAACTATCCGGCGTAAAAAATGCGCTGCCAACCAGCACCGGATCATGGGCGGGAATATCGACCTCAACGACTTTCTCGCAATTGAGAAAAAGGATTAAAAGGAGTGCTATATTTAGCAAGGCTCGCATGTGCGGCTCCGTATTTTTTGAAAGAGATTTTAAATGGGCAAAAAACATATAATTTGCCCATTCCCTAAAACGAGAACTTATAACTAATCGATGGTATCACCGGAAAAAGACTCACTTGTTTGAAAACTTCTTCTCCGCTGGCATTGGTGTCTATGTAGAGAAAAAATGGATTCCGGTTGTTATACGCATTATAAACGCTGAAACTCCATACTTTTTCATTCAATCCGCGTCTGCTGAAGAATTGTATGCTAAGGTCCAGACGATGATAGGGCTTCATACGGAAACCGTTGCGGCCATCGTAATGCTCGGTCGTATCAAAAAATGGCGTATTTTCGAATCCGTAAAATCCACGCGGATTGATAATGCTGCCGGGATCGTAATATTTTGCCGAGGGCAGCGAAACGGCATTCCCGGTGCCATATACCCAGGTGCCGGACAAGGTGACGCCCTCGCTAATATGATAGGTGCCGACAACCGTCGCATCGTGGCGCCGATCGTAACGGGCAAAAAAACGCCGGCCGAAGTTAAGGTTTTCGAACTGCCGGTCGGTCCAGGAAAGGGTATATCCCAGCCAGCCGCTAAACTTGCCGGTCTTCTTCTGCAGGAAGAGCTCCGCGCCGTAAGAACGGCCATCACCAGTTTCGATCTTGTTTTCCCAATTTTGATCGACGCCGATAAACTGCGCGCCTTCCTTGTAGGCAATCAGCCCGCTCATTTCCTTGTAATAGCCCTCCAGGCTGAGTTCCAGTTTCTTATCCAGCAGCGTGCGGGCAATACCAAACGCTCCCTGGAAAGAACGCTGTGGGCGTACCTGATCGGTTACCGGCACCCAAAGATCGGTCGGCAGTCCGATACCGCTGTTGGTTAGCAGATGAATGTATTGGTACATCGTAACGAAAGAGGATTTCAACGACCATTCCCCCAGCAAATAGCGCAGAGAAAGGCGCGGCTGCAAAGAGGAGTAGGAGCGGCCATTTACCCGAAACAGGGAGGTGTGTATACCGGCATTCACTTTCATTTGCCGGGACAAACGTATATCGTCCTCCAGGTAGAGACTCGCTTCCAACGCGCTAGTTTTTTCGGATGAGGTGCTGAACTGGCTTAGCTCAATTTCCTCGCCGGTATTATCGACTTGTAAAACTCCCGGGTTAAAGGTATGGGCAACCGCGCCGCCGCCAAATTTGATATAATGGCTGGGATTGGGGATGTAATCGAAATCAATCCGCGCCCCGAAATCCTCGATACCGGAATTATATTCACTGTAATAAGATTGTTCCTCATTGCCATTTTGCCGGGAACGTTCTTCGGCGCTTACCTCAAATTTATATTTGCTGTAAGTAAAAATTGTGTTGCTAAATAGCTTATCATGCCAAACGTGATTCCAGCGAAATGTGGAGGTTAAATTTCCCCAGCCGAGGCCGGCTTCAAAGCTGGGACCGCCATCGGCATTTTTATCGACGGCGCCAAATTTATCGTTGCCGGCATACACGCTGAAAAAAATACGATCCTGCGGTGAAAAGGTATAATTGAATTTACCGTTCAGATCATAGAAGTAATACCCGCCGGTATCCCCATCGTCATTGTTGATAAACGGCTTGGCGAGGATATCGATATAGGTCCGCCGTCCGGAAATAATGAAAGTGGATTTCCCCTTTTTTAACGGACCTTCCAGCAGCATGCGGGTAGCGATAAGACCAATGGCGGCATCCCCGCGGATCTCCTGTTCGTTGCCATCTTTCATATTAATTTCCAGCACAGAAGAAAGCCTCCCTCCATAGCGTGCGGGAAATCCACCTTTGGTTAAATTGACATTCTTGATCGCATCGGCATTGAATACCGAGAAGAAGCCAAAAAGATGTGAAGCATTATAAACCGGCGCGCCATCAAGCAGAATAAGATTCTGATCCGGGCCTCCACCGCGCACATAAATGCCGCTGGTGCCCTCACTGCCAGACTGCACACCCGGCAGCAGTTGAATAGTTTTCAAGACATCAACTTCTCCGAGCAGGGCCGGCAGGCTTTTGATCTGAACAAGCGGTACGTCAATTTTGCTCATTAATGTCTTCTCTTCGATCCGTTCTGTATTGGCGATAACTTTCACGGTATCTCCGGCAACGGAAGAGGGATCGAGGCGGATGGTGAGTTGAAAATCTTTCCGAAGCAGAAATTTCTGCAATGAGGATTGATAGCCAAGATAAGCGACCGCCAGATTGATCGAATCCGCCGGCAGGGTCAGGCTAAAAAAGCCGTAACTGTTCGTCGTGGTGCCAAGCTGCAGGAATGGATCATAGACATTCGCGCCGATCAGTGTTTCCCCGGAACGGCTATCCTGCACATAACCGCTAATAGTGTAATGAGGTTTCTCCGGCGGGGACAGATTGGCGGCATCAGTAAAGAACACCACGCTCCGGGATGCATTATAGATACGATACCGGACGCCAGCCAGCGAGGCGAGCTTGTGTAAGGCGTTTTCCAGCCGTTCGTTCTGGAAAGAGATGGTAATCAGGACGTCGTCTAAAACCTGATCAACAAAAGAAAAGCGGACATCGAAGCGGGATTCCAGGTCTGCCAATACGGTTTTAAATGGTGCATCATTAAAATCTCCGGATATCGGTAAGGCCGAAAAGGACCGCTCGTCCTGGGAGTGCCCCGGCAGCCACAACAACAACAGGCATCCGAATATGTATAAAGCGTTCATTAACTTTCCTTCATTTTCGTGCAATCCCTACATTGAACGATACACTTTTTGGCGAAAAAACCCTGAGGAAATTTCAAAATTGGGAAGTCGGAATTTCGAATACGGAATTGAGAAATGCGTATTTTGGATATATGCCTCACAATTTAAGAGGAAGCTCCTGTCCATTATTATTATTAAAGTTAAGTATCCATAATTCATTTTTTTAATTCCGAATTCCCAATTCAGCATTCCGCATTCCAAATATTCTTCGCGTCTCAAAAATCACCTATTTTATCCAAAATTGCAACTACACGGGGCGGGCGCCGTCTATTAAAAAGAGTTTTTGCTGAATTTTTAAGATGATTTTGATATATTTCTAAAAACATGGTGGAGGCGTTGATGAATAGTAAATCGTTAATTACCGGATTTTTCCTGGTTGGCCTGGGGCTGCTTTTATTGGCCAACAATTTTGGTTACTTTTTTATTGATTGGTATGACTTTGAATATTACTGGCCACTCGGCCTGGTCGCCGGTGGTATTTTCTTTTGGGCACTATGGCTGGCGGATCGCAAGGACTATGGCCTGCTGATGCCCGGAACTATTTTATTGGTTTACGGATTGCTCTTTTGGTACAATGTTCAGACCAACTGGTGGTATATGGAAGAGCTTTGGCCCTTCTTCATTGTCGGGCCGGGACTGGGATTCCTGGCGATGTATCTCTTTGGTGGCAGGGATCGGGGCTTACTGATTACCGGTGGTATTT
>JAUIFT010000359.1 GCA_030430345.1 Calditrichia bacterium
GTGCTCGGGGCCGGAACCATGGGACGGGGCATTGCCCAGGTGGCTGCGAGCAAAGGGCACCGGGTTGTTCTGAATGATGCCAGCCGCTACGTTTTGGACGATGCTGAAGCCAGCCTGAAAAAGATTTTGAATCGCCTGGTTGAAAAAGGCCGGTTAGCCGCAGATGATGCCAAAAATATTCTTGGCCGCATCGATTTTACCGAGCGCCTTTCCGACTTCTGCGATTGCCACTTTATCATTGAAGCCATTGTAGAGAATCTGGATGTCAAGAAATCCGTTTTCCGGGAAATTGAGGAGAGAGCGCCCGACGATGCTATTCTTGCCAGTAATACCTCATCACTCTCCATTGCCGCTATTGGGGCAGCCTGTAAACGGCCGGAGCGGGTGCTCGGGGTTCATTTTTTTAATCCTGCCCCGTTGATGCCGTTAGTGGAGATCGTTCCCGGCGTTGCTTCGGACCCGGTAATTGTCCGCCAGGCCCGGCAATTGATTGATGACTGGGGAAAAGTAACGGTGCTTGCCAAAGACACCCCCGGATTTATCGTCAATCGCGTTGCCCGGCCCTTCTATGGCGAGGCATTGCGTATTTTAGAGGAAAATGTCGCCGATGTTCCCACGATCGACTGGGCGATGAAAGAAATCGGCGGTTTTCGCATGGGGCCTTTTCAACTGATGGATTTTATCGGCAACGATATTAATTATAAAGTTACGGAAACAGTTTTTGAAGCATTCTTCTACGACCCCCGCTATAAACCTTCTTTTACCCAAAAACGTATGACGGAAGCGGGATTCCTCGGGAGGAAATCCGGACGGGGCTATTATCATTACGGAGAAGATGCCGTCAATCCTGATCCCGTACAGGATAAAGCACTCGGTGCGGCGATCGTCAGCCGGATTCGCGCTATGTTAATTAACGAAGCTGTCGACGCGGTTTTCCTTAACATCGCCTCCCCGGAAGATATTGACCTGGCGATGACGCGCGGCGTGAATTATCCAAAGGGATTACTGGCCTGGGCGGATGAGCTTGGTCTGGAAACAGTGTTAAGACAATTAGAGGAACTGCAGGAAGAATACGGGGAAGACCGCTATCGTCCCAGCCCTTTAATGAAACGCATGGTTCGTAATCAGCACTCTTTTTTCCCGGGCGGAAAAAAATGAGCGCAAGCGATCAACTGCCGAAAAAAGTCGTCGATAATATGATGGCACGGGATGCCTACAGTCAGTGGCTTGGTATCGAGGTGCTTTCTGTAACAGCGGGCCACGTGAAGTTGCAAATGACCGTTCGTAAGGAGATGCTTAATGGCTTCGGTGTTTGCCACGGAGGCGTAACGTTTGCCCTGGCGGATAGCGCGCTGGCATTTGCCTGTAATTCTCATGGCCGGCTTAGCGTTTTGTTAAACGCGAGCATGGCTTATCCCGCTGCGGTAAATGAAGGCGATGTTTTACTGGCGGAAGCCCGGGAAGAATCGCTGAGCAACAAGGTCGGTATTTATTCGGTCACCGTTAAAAAGGCGGCGGACGAAACCAAGGTGGGAGTTTTTTCCGCCACGGTCTACCGCACCGGCAAGCATTTTTTAGATACGATTGAAAGTGAGGAAAAATGACAGAAGCATACATTATTGATGCGATCCGTACGCCGATTGGCAAATTCCGCGGATCACTCTCTACGGTAAGAACCGACGATCTGGCTGCGCTGCCGATTATCGAATTGTTAAAACGTAACCCGGATATCGATCCGGCCCGCATTGATGACCTGATTCTCGGATGTGCGAATCAGGCCGGGGAAGATAATCGCAATGTTGCCCGGATGGCTGGCCTCCTCGCCGGCTTACCGGTGACTGTGCCGGGGGAAACCGTAAACCGCCTTTGCGCTTCCGGGATGAGTGCCGTGGTGCATGCCGCCCGGGCAATTCAGCTCCGCGATGGTGATCTGTACATTGCCGGCGGGGTTGAATCGATGACGCGTGCGCCCTATGTGATGGGGAAATCAACCTCTGCGTTTGCCCGTGATGCAAAAATGTATGATACTAGTATCGGCTGGCGTTTCGTAAATCCGCGCATGGCGGAAATGTATGGTGCCGATGGTATGGGAAATACAGCTGAGAACGTCGCGGAGCAATTTAAGATAAACCGGGAAGATCAGGATGCATTTGCCCTGGCGTCGCATCAAAAAGCGGATTTGGCCCGGGAAATTGGTCGACTCTCAATCGAGATCGCCGCGGTGGAAATTCCCCGGCGGAAAGCCGATCCGCTATTTTTTAATCATGATGAATTCATTCGTCCGGACACCAGTCTGGAAAAACTGGCGTCTTTAAAGCCGGCGTTCCGCAAAGACGGCAAAGGTAGTGTTACCGCCGGGAATTCTTCCGGAATTAACGATGGCGCCTGTGCTCTGTTGCTGGCTTCAAAAGCGGCGGTAAACGAGATGGATCTCAAGCCACGGGCCCGGGTGGTCGCTTCTGCAGTGGTTGGTTTGCCACCGCGCATTATGGGGGTTGGTCCGGTGGAGGCTTCCCGTAAAGTCCTCAAAAAGGTTGGCCTGACCATGGACGATATTGCCGTCATCGAACTGAATGAAGCGTTTGCCGCCCAAAGTCTTGCTTGTATGCGGGAGTTAGGGCTGGCGGATGATGATCGCCGGGTAAATCCGAATGGTGGTGCAATCGCATTGGGACATCCCCTCGGCATGTCCGGTGCCCGCTTGATCACTACCGCAATGATCGAGCTGGAGCAGAAGAACGAACGTTTTGCACTTTGCACTATGTGCGTCGGGGTAGGGCAGGGGATGGCCGTGATCATTGAACGTGTGGCGTAATTAGTGGAAAAAGTAAATTATTCTGGATAACAAGCTAGTCGTTTGTTAATTGAAATTTGAGGTGTTCTGCTTACATACTTTTGACAAGCTCAGTATGATTGATGAATCATCCTTTATTAGTAATGCGAATCATGAGTGAAGTGTTAAAGCAGATGAATATTCAATAACCAACGCCCAATTTCGAATGACGAAGGGAAGAATAACCGGGTCGAGTAAGCTTTAAATTCCTTTACTTCGAAATTGGACATTTTTTATTCAAAATTGGATATTGAAAAGTAAAATTTCTCCACTCGTGATTGGTATAAATAATTGATTATACTCCGGCATGAATTGATAGAAAGGACATTATGGGCACAGGCAATATCGATAGCTTTTTAGATGATGCAGTGAGTAATCGCTCCAATGAAGCTTCCAATCTCACCCGCTTGTCGATCGAGTATATTTTTGTCCGGGTGCAGGAAAAACCATTGGAACGCGTTAGCGAACGGGTTCAAGAGGTTGTAGAAGTTGGATTGAAAAAAGGTGCGGATATTGATTCGATTCTCTCTTCTCTGGTATTAATGACCTTTAGCAGTTTGATAAGTGATAGCGAAGCCGCGGAGCGACGCGCGGATTTAGTACGCTCGATAAAAGATAAACTGGGCGGCGCTGTTGCCATTCTGCACGGAAACTGCTGGGGATTGCGCGGAGATGTCCGCAGTGACCGGCTCTACTGCATTTCTGCAACGCTGCCGAATCTTTCCGATATGCTGAGGGAATTGGGGCAGCTAAATCTCAATGGCGAGAGGGAGCTGAATTTTCAATGAGTAATGTCTTTGAGTTCGACGGCTACCGCCCGGTTATTGCTGAGAGCGCTTATGTGCATCCCAATGCCACGGTGACCGGCAATGTAATTATCGGGAGAGATGTCTATATCGGGCCGGGTGCGGCAATTCGCGGCGACTGGGGCGAGATCATCATAAAAGACGGTTGTAATGTTCAGGAAAATTGCACGATTCATATGTTCCCCGGCGTTACTGTTGTGCTGGAAGAAGCGGCGCATATCGGCCATGGGGCAATTGTTCATGGCGCACATATTGGCCGGAATTGTCTGATTGGCATGAATGCCGTCGTTATGGATAATGTGCAGGTTGGCGATGAGTGTATTATTGGCGCGCTTTGTTTTCTGAAAGAAGGCATGGAGATTCCCCCACGCAAACTGGTGGTCGGAAATCCGGCAAAGATCATTAAAGATGTCAGCGACAAAATGATCGCCTGGAAAAGCAAGGGCACCGGTTTGTATCAATCATTACCGGAACAACTGCGCAAAACGTTGAAGCCTTGCGAGCCCTTACGGGAAGTGCCAGCTAACCGGCCTCCGCAATCGAAATTGTATGAGAGCTGGAAAAAACAGAAAGATCAGTGAACAGTTGTCAGTTATCAAAGGAAGTTTATCGGGGAAATTGAAACGGGGAACGATCAACGAATCATTCAGGAGTTTTTTATGAAAATTAAGAGTTATGTGGAAGGTAAGTGGGTTGAGGGAAAC
>JAUIFT010000360.1 GCA_030430345.1 Calditrichia bacterium
ATCATAAATTTTCTTCATGTTTCCTCCTGGGTTAGATGTCGATTGGATTAGCCTCAATCATTGTAAGGAAAATGCCTTTTGTTGTCAATCATTTGTGACTTTTTTATTTCCGGGCACTTTTTGTTTGACATTGAAAAATTAATTCTGTATGTTTTGCCCCAACAACAAAACAAGGAATTCACCTGAATGTTAAATATTTTCGCTGGCTTTTATTTTTACTTTTATTTTTGGTTCTCAAAACCGGGGCCGGCGCGGGTGAACTAAACCTGAAGATAGAATTACGATAGAATATAAACGCAAAAGGCTCCGAGAACATCGGAGCCTTTTTTGTTTTATAGCAGATACGGATTTTTAGGAGAGAACAATGAAAATTGCCATTCAGGGCGGCCAGGCATCCTTCCATCACACCGCGACACTGCAATATTTTGGCGAAGAAGAAGATATTAACCTGGTAGAATGCCAGACATTTCGGGAGCTCTGTAAAACGCTGACGAATAAAAAGGCTGATCTGGCCGTTATGGCAATAGAAAATACTCTCGTTGGCAGTATCCTTCCCAATTACTCCCTGTTAAAAGAATACCCGGTGCATATCATCGGGGAAACTTATTTACATATCGAGCAAAATTTGCTCGCCCTGCCCGGACAACATATCAGCGACATCCGTTTTGTTCGCTCCCATCCCATGGCCTTATTACAATGCAGCGATTTTCTGGAGGATCACCCTCATATGTTGCCGGAAGAAACTGTCGATACCGCCATTAGTGCCCGGGAAATTGCCAAGCAACAATCCAGCGGTGTCGCTGCGATCGCCAGCCGGCTGGCCGCCAAACTTTATAACCTGGAAATACTCAAAGAGGGCATTGAAAATCTTCATCATAATTATACCCGCTTTTTGGTTTTATCCGCAGAACCCAATATCAACAGCCAGGATGCAAATAAGGCATCTTTGAATTTTCATGTCAGTCACGAAGTTGGTGCGCTTTCCCAGGCGCTGAATATTTTCGTTGAACATCAACTGAATCTCTCCCTGATTCAATCTATCGCACTTCCGATGCATCCCCATAAATATGCATTCCATGTCGACCTTGAATGGCATCAACGGGAGCTTTTTGATACCGCCATTAGTAAAATAAAAGCGTTGTCCCGGGAATTACATATTCTCGGCGTCTACAAAAAAGGAGAAAGGCCTTATGATAACTACAGCCAATCGGCTTAACCGAATCGAAGAGTATTACTTTTCCCACAAGCTCCGGGAAGTACGGCGCTTGGCGGCCAGCGGCCGGGATATTATAAATCTGGGCATTGGTAATCCAGATCTTCCCCCTTCGGAAAACACCCTGGCGCAGTTGGCGGACACGGCGCAGCAGTCCGGCAGCCATGGTTATCAGCCTTATCGCGGAACCCCGGCATTGCGGGATGCAATGGCAGAATGGTATAAGCGAACTTATGGCGTCTCGTTGGATGCACAAGATGAATTGCTGCCGTTGATGGGATCGAAAGAAGGTATCTTTCATATATCAATGGCTTTTCTCGACGAAGACGACCAGGTGCTGGTGCCGGACCCCGGATACCCGGGCTATGCCGGTGCAGCCCGCTTAACCGGCGCGAAAATGATCAATTACGATCTGACCGAAGCGAACAACTGGCTCCCGGATCTGGAAGCGCTGGCCCGGCAGGATCTTTCCCGGGTAAAAATCATGTGGTTGAATTATCCCCATATGCCCACCGGCGCACTGGCAGCGCGCAGTTTTTTCGAGCGATTGGTTAATTTTGCTCGTACGCATCATATTCTTCTTTGCCATGATAATCCTTACAGCCACATTCTCAATCCGGATAGCCCCTTAAGTTTATTATCAGTGCCGGGCGCTAAAACTTGTTGCATAGAGTTGAACTCCCTCAGCAAGTCTCACAATATGGCCGGTTGGCGCGTGGGAATGATGGCCGGAAACAAGCAATTTATCGATGCGGCACTGACGGTTAAAAGCAATCTGGATTCCGGTATGTTTCTCGGCATTCAGCACGCAGCTATCGCTGCTTTACGTAATCCTGCCGAATGGCATGATACCCAGAATGAAATTTATCGCGAACGGCGGAAATTGGTTTATCGACTTCTTGATAGCCTGGGCTTTAGTTATTCGAAAGAAAATAGCGCCGGCTTGTTTGTTTGGGCCCGAGTACCGGAAACGATTGCAAGTGTGGAAACATTTCTCGATGAAATTCTCTACGGCGCCGGTGTTTTTATTACGCCGGGAAAAGTTTTTGGCAAAAACGGTGAACGCTACGCCCGCATATCCGTCTGCCAGCCGAAGGAACTCATCCAAAAAGCAGCGGAGCGAATAGAAGCATTTACCAGTAAACGGAAAATGGCCGTTTAAGTTTTAAGTTCAGAGTTCAGAGTTCAGAGTTCAGAGTTTATTTGATCTCGATGGGGGGGACTCTTCAACAGTATAAAAATTGGGGGAAAAATGGCGATTCGTAAATTTGAGGACATTCAAGCCTGGCAATTAGCCAGAGGAATGACGAAAAGAATTTATGCTTTAACGAAGCAATCAAATTTTTCAAAGGATTTCGGTTTGAAAGACCAAATCAGAAGAGCAGCCGGTTCATCAATGCATAACATCGCCGAAGGTTTTGATGCCGGAAGCAATAAAGAGTTTATAAGATTTCTAAGATATGCAAAAAGATCATGCACAGAAATACAAAGTGAACTATATATCGCACTAGATGAAGCTTACATAACAAAGAAGATTTTTTAGATGTTTATAAGAACGCAGCAGAAACCAAAGCAGCAATACGCGGCTTTATCAGCTACCTAAAAACGTATGAACAAAATAAAAAATAAATCCCTTCAACTCTGAACCCTGAACTTTGAACTATAAAAAGAAAGGTCTGAATCATGAGCAAGCAACCGCAACTCAATGTCGTGCCGATGAACGAGTGGCTCCCCCAATCCGAGCAACCGCTGGTAATTGCCGGCCCCTGTAGTGCGGAAAGTGAGGAGCAGGTCATGCAAACCGCCAGAGAATTACAAAAAGTCCCGCAAGTAACTGTCTTCCGCGCAGGTATCTGGAAGCCCAGAACCCGGCCGGGCGGCTTTAGCGGCATGGGCGTAGAGGCCTTGAGCTGGATGAAGCGTGTTAAAGAGGAAACCGGGCTATTGACCACAATTGAAGTTGCAAATGCCAATCATGTTTATGAAGCACTTAAACATGGTATTGATATTCTCTGGATTGGCGCCCGCACCTCGGCGAATCCGTTTTCCGTTCAGGAAATTGCCGACGCGCTCAAAGGCGCTGATGTGCCGGTGTTTATCAAAAACCCGATCAGCCCGGATTTACAGCTGTGGGTTGGTGCAATCGAGCGCATTAATCAGGCCGGTATCCGCCGCGTCGGTGCTGTTCATCGTGGCTTTTCCACCCATCAGAAAACGCCGTTCCGCAATGTGCCCAAGTGGGAACTGGTTATTGAGTTGAAGCGATTACTCCCGAACATTCCGATTATTTGCGATCCCAGCCACATTGCCGGATCCCGCGCTTTAATTCCCGAGCTTTGCCAAAAAGCCGTCGATATGGCGATGAACGGACTGATGGTCGAAAGTCATATTTCTCCGGATGCAGCGCTGAGCGATGCGGCTCAGCAAGTTCAGCCGACGGCACTTGGCAAGATTCTGGAGAACATCGAATATCGTGTGCCCCAAGGTGACGGCGAACCGAAGGAGTTCCTGGAAATCCTTCGCGAAGAGATTGATCTTACCGACAATCAAATTCTGGAGGCTTTTGCCCGGCGCAGACCATTCTTCAGGTGGGACGATGGCAGCAGTTATTAGAGAACAGACTGGCAGAAGCGAGAAAAATCGGGCTGGAAGATGATTTTGTAAAAGCAATTTATCAGCTCGTCCACGATCGTTCCATCCGCCTGCAGTCCCAGGTAATGAACAAGGCAGAAAAGAAAGACAAAGACGGGAACCTGAAGGATGTCAGCTAAAGTCTATCGTATTGATGCAGTGGACAAGCGGGAACAGTCGGTGTCCCTGCCATCATCAAAAAGCGTCAGTCATCGTATATGTATTCTTGGTGGATTGAATACCGGGGAAACCCATATCAATGAATTGCTGGATTCGGAAGATATACACTTAACCCTGCAGGCTTTGGAAAATATGGGAATGGGCGTCCAACGCAATAATGGAACGTTGATATGTCAATCTCCGATCGGTCATGCCCGCGCGGATAAATCCTATCTCGGTAATTCCGGTTCCTCCGCCCGTTTTCTGATGCCGCTGCCGGCTTTCACCGACCGACCGGGATCGTCGGCGATATGGGCGGCGGCAGCCTCGAGCTGTC
>JAUIFT010000361.1 GCA_030430345.1 Calditrichia bacterium
TGGCCCCGACAATTTTTATCGGTGATGGCGAATTGCGTGAAGAACTGGAAGAGGAGCTGGGCGATCGCGGCCGTTTTCTCGGCTTTGTTTCCGCGGAGGATAAAGCCCGCCTGATCAATGCTGCGACGTTAATTGTCGCTGCCCCGGAAAAGAAAGAGCATTTTGGAATTATCTACGCGGAAGGTCTGGCGGGCGGCACCCCCAGTGTTGCTTACGAAGGCGGTGGCGTTTCTTCAATTGTTACCCCGGAAACTGGCGTTTTAACGGAAAGAGATAGTGCCGCGCTCGGCAAAGCGGTTCATTCCGTTTTGGAAGCGTCCGATCAATACAGTGGAATGACCTCGGCATGCCGCTCCCGGGCGGAATCGCACTTTTCCAATAAGATGCTTGGCGCCCGGCTGGAAAGCTGGCTGGACGGCTTGAGGAAATAAAAAATATCTAAATGGGCAAATGGGCAAATATGCAAATTTGCCCATTTGCCCACCTGCTTACTCATACCGCAATGCCTTCACCGGATTTTTCAAAGATGCTTTAATTGCCTGGTAGCTTACCGTCAAAATCGCAATCAGAAAGGCTGAGAGCGCTGCCAGCACGAATATTCCCCAGGACATATCGATATGATAGGCAAATCCCGATAGCCATTCTTTTATGGCATAAAATGCCAGCGGCCAGGCAATGATATTGGCAATCAGCACAAAGCGAGTAAATTCCCGGGAGAGCATTAAGGCCAGACTACCGACGGAAGCGCCAAGCACTTTCCGGATGCCGATCTCTTTAGTACGCTGTGCCGCTGAAAACGATGCCAACCCAAAAAGGCCAAGGCAGGCGATGAATATTGCCAGACCGGCAAAATAGCTGAAAATTTGGCTCAGCTTCTGTTCCTGCAAATAGGCTTGCTGCAGATCATCATCGAGAAAAGTAAACTCAAAAGGACGATGGGGAACCACTGACGCCCAGCGGCTTTCCAGGAAATCGAGAATTGCGGACATATTGCTTTCCGGCGCTACCCGCACGGCGATATTATCCAGGTAGTATTCCGGCACGGCAACTTGTAATACCAATGGCTCAATTTCATGATAGAGCGATTTAAAATGAAAATCCGCAATGACGCCAATAACTTGTCCCTCTTTTTGTTTACCCTCGTTGATGTGCTTCATGGTAAACTTTTTACCCAGTGGCGATTGCCAGTTTAGCTTGCGGACCGCAGATTGATTGAGTACGAAAGCGCCTGCTTTATCGCTGGGAAACTCCTCGGAAAATCCTCTGCCCGCGGTTAGTTCGATATCAAATGTACTGAGGAAATCGTGATCGACAAGGATGGTTTGCATGTTCAGTTCGGTATCAGCAGCGAGGCCTTCCGCGGAAATGGGGAAGGCGATGTCCCGTTCTTTACCCGGTATCGTCGACGTAGCGGTGACGCTAAGAATTTGCGGGTGTTCTCCCAGGGAGTTTTTGATTGCCTGCCAATTCGCCTGCACGGTTTCATCGCGCACCGGCATAATGATGACATTCTCTTTTGCAAATCCCAGGCGTTTGTTCTGCAAAAAGGTTAATTGATCCTGAATCATAAATGCAGCGATGATTAAAGCGATGGATATGGCAAATTGAAAGGTTACTAGCGTCGCCCGGAATCTGTTGCTGCTTTTCCCGGCACTGCTGCTGCCTTTGCCTTTTAGCACCTGGGACGGGCGAAATTTTGAAAGGAATATAGCCGGATAGCTGCCGGCAAAAATACCGGTGAAGATGGTTAGCAAAAGCAGTCCGGCAGGCAGCGGCGCGCTGGCAAATAAATCCAGCATCAAAGATTTACCGATGAGCTGATTGAAGGTCGGCAGGCTCAACTGCACCAGTAGTAAGGCCAGCGCCAGGCCAGCGAAGGCATAGAAGAGCGATTCGCTGAAAAACTGCACCAATAGTTCTTTTTTTGCGGCACCGATTACTTTTCGCAAGCCGACTTCTTTCGCCCGTTCCATCGCGCGGGCGGTGGCCAGATTCATAAAATTAATACAGGCGATGAGCAGAATAAACGCGGCGATCATAATCATGATCCGGATGTAAACGATATTAAACGTAGGGGCGATTTCATTTTCCAGGGCGGAATGCAAACGAATATCAGTGAGACGTTGCAACTTGTATTTGCGTTCCGCCACCGCCCACTCGCCAATATGCTTTTCAATAAAAGCGGGAAAACGGGCATTGATTTGCTCGGGAGAATAATTCTCCGGCAGCATCAGGTAATTATAGACTGGTGGCCAATGCCAGGCGTGGTCCTCAAAGGCATAGCCCATGATATCTTTGGCGCTGCTCATCGATGCCAGAAAGTCAAAGGCAAAATGGGAATTGCCGGGCACATCTGCCAATAGAGCGGTGACTTTAAAATCATAATTGTTTTCCAGGGTAAGAATCTTGCCGATGGGGTTTTCGTTGCCAAAATATTTTCGTGCCGCAGCAGCAGTGACCACGATGCTGTATGGCTCGTCCAACGCGTTCTCGGGATTTCCGCGCAGGAAAGGAAAATCAAACACGGAAAAAACGGTGGAGTCAGCAAAAAAGAACGCTTCTTCCTGAAATTTCTTGTCGCTGCCAAACTGGATTGCCGGTTTAAAAGGGAAGAAGCGCACGGTATGAATAATTTCCGGGAAATCATTTTCCAGCGCCGGTGCCATCGGGTTATAGGTACTGGCCAACTGGCGGGATTGTCCCTCGTTAATTTCTTCGCCAATCACCCGGTAAATTTGCCCGGCATTCTGATGATAACGGTCATAGCTCAGCTCATCCTGCACGTAGAGAAATATCAGGATACAACAGGCCATACCAATCGCCAGGCCAAGCACGTTCAGGAAAGAGTAACCTTTTTGACGATTAAAACTGCGATAAGCCATTTTGAAGTAATTTTGCCACATAATCGGTCCTCTGCTTTGATAGGCGGGTCTTTTTTTCCAGAGATAAGGCCGGCAAAAGCGAATAACATCCCACCAGTATTGCACACTGGCGGATAGATGATGGCTATCCGCTGTCCGAAGTTCGTAAAGCTCATGTAAATCTCCCTGCACTTCTTCGAGAAAACGATCGGCGCAATACCATTCGAGAAAACGATCGGCGTATTTGGGTGGGGCTAACAATTTTTTCTCAGAGGATTTCATAAGCATTCGATAGCTTTTTAATATCCAATTTCCAATGTAAAATGTTCAATGTAGAAGGGAACAATACCAGGTAAGACTGGTGTTTACTTCGAAATTCTGAATTGAACATTGGGCATTCTTCTTTTATCTGTTCAGCCGGTTTCCGGGATCATCTGCCAGAGCTTTTCGCGGATGCGCCGCATTTCCGTGAGTGCGGCCTTGCCGCTATCGGTAATCTGGAAATAGCGTTTGCGGCGTCCACCGCGCACCTGCGTTGCGCCGCCCATGCGGGATGTGAGGAAGCCTTTCTTTTCCAGGCGAATCAGCGCTGCATGCACCGCACTAATAGATAATGAGCGACCGGTCTGTTTTTCCAGTTCCTGCATGACTGTTACCCCATAGGCATTCTCAAACAGTATGCACACCGTTAAGAGAATCAATTCTTCAAATTCACCGAGATTTGTTCCTTTCATAAAAGGCGATTACGGGAAGGGATTTTATTTGTTTCATTTTTGTAGATAAAATAATGATGAGGTAAAAAGGGCGTTTTTACAATGTAAAACGTGAGTTTATTGAAGAGAATCGGCCGGCAGCAGCAATGGTTCGGAATTGCGCCACTCAAACTGAATATCGGCGATACGGACTTCCAGATCCATTTGCATCAGCATTTTCCGCATTTGGTTTTCGATGGACAGTTTCGATTTTTCGAGAATCCCTTCCTGGATGACCCGTTCCCGGGCTTTTTGCTGCATTTGCCGAAAGGCATTTTCCCGGTCTTCCTTGGTAATTTCATTCCACCAGCCGGGATCATCCTTGAGAATCTTGTAGTCATTCATTTCGAAGGAGAGCAGCTCCGGTTCCGGCAGGGATACAAGAATCCGGTAAGCATCATCACCATTCACCTTGGTGGAAATCATATTCAGCGTAAACGGCCCCTTTATCAGGTTGAAGCCGCCCTTCGCTGTGTAGAATCCCCGCAGATGCAGCTCCTTGGTGCTCCAGTATTCGGTGTTGGAATAAATAAATTCGTCCAGCACATCCTGCTTTACCACCGCCAGTTCCAGGGTGGGCGCGATTCCGAATTGGCCCGTTATGGCCGTGAACTACAGCAGTCACCGGACCAGAGCTTCCTGGTGCGCACCGAGTTTGATGCCAACCTGCAAACCGGCAATATTGCCGTACCTGAACTTGAGATCCAGGCACTGGGTGCCAC
>JAUIFT010000362.1 GCA_030430345.1 Calditrichia bacterium
AATGACATTGCCTTTTTCGATTAATTGTCGAGATTTTTCCTTGAACTCATCCTCTGGCAACCAATCATTAAAATCAAATCTTACACCGTTAATGCTAATCCAATCCAGATACCAATCGCCGCCACTGTATCCGGGATCTACATTTTCTACTTTTATTTTACTAATGTAGCCAATGTCGTCGCCTGTTAATATGAAGTAGTTCTCATCATTTTTTTCAAACAAGTCCGAATTACCATTCCTGTCGTTATAGTCCTGGAGCCTCAAATTATGTATGGATGTTTTTGTGCCAGTTAATGTGAGGTAAATATTTGAATCAGTTCCCGCGCCACTTCTATTGCCTGTTTTAATTTTTACGTGATAGGTTGCGGCAAAAAGGTTTGCAGTAAATAAAATGGCAAAGAGATAAATTAACCATATATTCAACTGGCTACCTTTCTGAATAACCGTTTGCGAGTTTAATTTTGCAGGGTGCAAATTAATTGAAAGCTTCATGATCTTCTCCGATTTTAAAAAATGAAAATTTGAAAATTATTTTTCTAATCTGATCAGATTGATTAGTAATGAATTCATAAAGCTCTTTGCATGCTGATAGCGAATATTGAAAATAAATCAATTTTTAATGACCTTTTTTGAGAGAATAGCAAAGTGGTTAGAAAAACAGGCGGTGAAATGGTTTAGAAGCAGCAGGAGAGGGGACTCAATTTGATTCTATTTTTCAGTCTACAGTTGTTTGATAAATAGGTCGATATTTGAAATTTTAGACTGGGCGTGGACATTGGATACTGACGTGTTTTAAAGTCCGCGCACCCAATGCACCAAATACGCACAACCAACCCCCAGCGCTGCACCGGCAAGGACATCTGAAGGGAAATGCTTTCCTCCGGCAATGCGGGAAATACCCGACCAGGAAGCTGCGCCTAATGCAAAATAGCGTTGCGTTTTACCGACTTTCTTTCCCTTGCTTAGTAAATAGCTGGTGGCGATGGAAAAGGCAAGAGCGGTATCGCCGGAAGGCATTGCGCGGAATGCCTCCCTTAGTCCGGCCTCGTCTTCCTCGAGGATTTTATCCGTATAAAAAATAGGACGGCGCCGCTGAAAAATTTCCTTGAATAACACGCTAAACCCGACGGCGGTTAATCCGGATTCAAGCGATGCCCGGAAGTGGGAAAATCCGTTTGGTTGATTTCGCCAGAGGTCCTGCCAGGAGTAAAAGCTGAATGCGGCCAGCCCGGTCCAGCCAGTCACTTGCCAACCGATATTCTCCTCACGAATCGTCCAGCGATCGAAGAAGGGGACTTCGCTTTTCGCGCAGGGGGCGCAGCCACTCAGGTCCGCTTCCGGTAGCGCATCCCCGATGATAATCAGGCCAACGCTGCCCAGCCAGATGGATGCCTCCCGTAATCCGCTTAGCCGCACGCTGTTTGTGCTAACTATCGAAGTTGTTTCTGAACTATTAACCAGTCGTTGTTTGCTAAACGACAACTTATCGCTGTTTAATTGCGGGAAGGCTGATGAACATAAAACAAACATCAAAGCGACAATTGTGAAATGGACTTTTTTCTTCATATACGAATTGTTTTTGGTTATTTATTTTTTCCTTTTGCCCAATGCGGCCGCTTTGCGGCAGGATTGGGCGTTGTACTGTATCGCCTTTGGCGAAAGTTTTTTGCGACAACGAAGGTTAATGAAGTGCTCAACGAACAACGAACAACGAACAACGATTATGAACTATTCCACCGTCTTAATCAACACTTCCGGCCCCAAGGTGCCTTTCAGTAGCTTGATGTTCGATTTACTGGAAAAATGCCAGGGCAAATATTCGCTGGATGGTAAAGTGGCGTCTAATAATCCCATCCGCTGATAAGCCTCGGCAATGAGTTCGCTGCAGAACAAGGTAGACAGGTCGTGTCCATTGTCCCCGAAAGGGCCATCGTAAGCGGCTTTCAGCAGGGTGGTCATGTCATCGTCGTACGGGCGCCCTTTTAACTCTTCCCGCAATACAGAAAGTTTTTTGAGCATCGCATCAGTGCGCTTTAATCTCAACAGGCGCACGGCGATGTTGCCATCATAGCTTTTTACCCGCTGGCTGAGCGGTACCAACTGCACGCCCTTGGTTTCCTTGCCGGTGGCGATATCGCGGATGTCATTTAAGACCGTCGATTCCCAGAGGAGAATGGTGCGAATTTCTTTTACCCGCACGACCATGCCGACATGGGACCAGGGACTGCGGGTTGCCCAGCGAATACCGATGCTCAGGCTGCTGCGTCCGCCAAACAGAACAATATCACCGGTTTTTAGTTTAGATCGAATTTTTTCGTAAGCAGTCATAGTTCTCCGTAGTTGCAGATGATTATCCGGCAGTATGAATCAAAGATGGCAAATTTTATGAGAAATGCAAAAAAAATCCCCGGGGAAAAGGAATTTTACCGGTTGGGTCGAAACGAATACTTGCGATCCCGCTGATCCTGCGAAGCCGGTTTGCGGAATTGAAAAACTTTAGTATATTCCCATCCTGTAAAAATGGGCTGTGTATCGAAAATTCCAAAAAGGTGGATCGACAATGAACTTCTTCTCAAAATGCTTGCTGATTTGTGGAATGTTGGTGTTCGTTAGCACTTCCTGGGCACAGGAAGTAAAACGGGCGAATGATTGGGAAAATCCTGCCGTGGTTAGCCGCAATAAAGAAGATGGTCATGCCTTAAAGCGACTCTATAATGATCTCAACGCAGCCCTGGCAGGTGGGATGTCGCAGAATGAAATCTCTTTAAATGGCGCCTGGAAATTTAAATGGGTGCGCAAGCCGGCTGACCGTCCCGCCGATTTTTTTCACACAGATTATGATGCCAGCGGATGGGATGACTTTCAGGTGCCGGCGAATTGGGAGTTTAACGGCTATGGCATCCCTTATTATTTTGACGTTGAATATGAGTTTGAGCGCAATCAACCCTATATCCATAATGACTACAATCCTGTCGGTTGTTATCGGCGTACCTTTACCTTAGCGGACGACTGGAACAATCAGCGCGTGTTTATTCATTTTGGTGCCGTAAAGTCTGCTTTTTATTTGTGGATTAACGGGCAGAAAGTTGGCTACAGCCAGGGGGCAAAGTTGCCCGCGGAATTTGACATCACGGATTACTTGCGAAGCGGCGAGAACGTTGTCGCGGCGGAAGTTTATCGCTGGTCGGACGGTAGTTACCTGGAGTGTCAGGATTTTTGGCGGGTAAGCGGCATTGAGCGTGCGGTCTATATTTATAAAACGCCGAATACACGTTTGCGTGATGTTTTTGCGAAAACCGGCATGAATGAGGACTTTTCCGCCGGCACCGTCAATCTTACGGTTGACATCCGCAATCATGCTGCAGAGGTCAAAGATTATTCCCTCCAAATACAGATGTATCCCTTTGATAATGTTAGCGGCAACCTCAAAGCCGATCGTTTATTATTGACGGCAACACAAACCTTTGATGCCCCGGGCGAGAAAGATATTTCCACACAGTTTGAATTAAATGTCGGAGGCCCGAAATTGTGGACCGCAGAAACCCCAAACCTTTACACACTAGTATTGATCTTAAAAGATGCCGGCGAAAAAATTTTGCAGGCAACGCGGTTTAACATTGGATTTCGCGAAGTTGCGGTCAAAAATGGGCAATTTTTGGTGAATGGCGTGGCGGTTACCTTACGCGGCGTCAATCGTCATGAGCATGATCCGGTAACGATTCACGTGGTTGATGAAGCTTCAATGCTGGAGGATATCCGGGTAATGAAGGCGAACAACCTCAATGCTGTGCGCACCGCCCATTATCCAAATCATCCCCGCTGGTATGAGCTTTGCGACCAGTACGGACTGTATGTGATCGATGAAGCGAATATCGAGTCGCACGGCTATGGCCGTCATCCCGATACGACGTTAGGAAATCGCCCCGGGTGGGAACTCGCGCATGTGGATCGGGTACGGCGTATGATCGAGCGGGATAAAAACCATGCCAGTATCATCACCTGGTCATTGGGCAATGAAGCCGGCGACGGTGTGAATTTTCAAGCCGCATATCGCTGGGCAAAAGCGCGGGACAATACCCGTCCGGTGCAGTATGAAGAGGCGCGCAAGGAAAAGCATACCGACATTTTTGCGCCAATGTATCATCGTATCCATCAGATTGAAGCGTATGCAAAAACAAATCCTGATCGTCCGTTGATCCTTTGTGAATATGCCCATGCCATGGGGAATAGCGTCGGTAATTTACAGGATTATTGGGATGTTATTGAGCGCTATCCCTCATTGCAGGGCGGCTTTATTTGGGACTGGGTCGACCAGGGCATTTTGCAGGAA
>JAUIFT010000363.1 GCA_030430345.1 Calditrichia bacterium
TCTCGCTTTACAAAAAGCGCAGGTCGAACTGGAAGAAAAATCGCAGCGCCTGGAAAAGCAAAATACCGAAATAGAACAAAAAAACGCCGATCTGGAAAAGCAAAAAATGGAAATCATGAAGAAGAATCTCGATCTTCATGAGACCATGGAGCAATTACGCAGTACTCAACAGCAATTATTAATGAAAGAAAAAATGGCCGCGCTGGGTGATTTAGTCGCCGGTATCGCCCACGAAATTAATAACCCGATTGGCACCGTTACCAGTTCCACGGATGTTACCGGCCGCTGCTTGCAGAAAATCGAAATCGTTCTGGAAGAAAGCAAAACTCTGGAAGAGCTTCGCAAAAACTCCCGCCTGATTCGTGATAACGTTCGGGTAACGATGGTTGCCGGAGAGCGCATCGCCACTATTGTAAAGAGTCTTAAAAACTTTGCCCGCCTGGATCAGGCCACCTATCAGGTTGTCGATATTCACGAAGGACTGGAAAGTGCAATTACCCTGCTCGGCAACGAATTGCGCGGTAGAATTGAAGTTGAACGCCATTATGAGGCGCTTCCGAAAATCGGTTGTTATCCCAGCGAATTGAACCAGGTATTTATGAATGTGCTTCGCAATGCTTCTCAGGCGATTGGCGAAAATGGCACCATTGATATTTCAACCAGCCGGAATAATGGTAATGTGCAAATTCAGATTAGCGATAACGGCAAAGGAATTGCGGCAGAGAAGCTGGATAACATCTTCGACTTCGCTTTTAGCAGCAGCGGCGACAAACGGGTTAAAATGACTTCCGGATTAACAACGGCTTACAATATTATTCAAAAGCACCATGGTGATATCATCGCGGAAAGCCGATTAGGTGAGGGTACTACAATCACTATTCTGCTGCCAGTCAATCACTCCTAATTTGTAAACTACCAAGGATTTTATGCTTGATCGAATTTCCCTGCTGGATAACTACCGACAGTTATCCCCATTCTCTCAGGCGATTGTGGACGTTATCGCGATCGCTTATGTCCCTGTATCTAAAAATAAACTTTATCAGATGCTCACCCAAAAACGCAGCGGGTTGGTTGCGGATAACGGCAGGGCGATCAATACGACCAGTTTGCGCGTATACCTGGCTAACTTGCTGAACAAAAAGCTGATCGTGGAAAAAGATGGATTTATTTGCCGGCCTTCGGTGAAAAATGATATCCTTTCAAGCGCCCTGGAAAAACCTGATGTGAACAAGCTGATCTCCGCTATTCGCGAGATTATGCCGGCGGAAAGCCGCATTTATGAGCATTATTATTCCCATGATTATAGTTTACACATGCTGAGAGAACTAAACCTGGCAATTTATCGTGGAGATGTGCCGGAATATCGGCGATTAATGGATTTGATAGAATCCCATCATTATTATTATGATATTCCCGAGCAATTTTATAAAGATGTGTTCAGTAATCCTTTCCGCCCGAAATGGTTTCAAGAATTGCCGGTATATTTTCAGAATCTGGCAATAGAAAAAATCCTGCAAAAACAAATGCTCGATTTCCAATCAATTGAAAGCTTTGTTCCTATTCTGGAAAACTTGCATCAGGATAATGCCTCCGGCGACAATTCTCCAGCCGTGGATTATCTAATCGAAATTAATGTTTTGCAGGGAAACTTTGCGAAAGCCCGGCAGCTGCTGGAAAATGCAAAACCAAACGGAGAGCGGCTTGCCTGGCAGGGGATGCTGGCATTTTTACAGGGAGAAAATGACCACGCAATCAAAATTTATGCCCAGGCTTTAACTCGCTATCGGAAAGAGCGGGGAAAACGGGTTATTTATTTCCAGCATTATACCGGGCTTTTTTATCTTCTGGCCATGCTGAAAACCAACGATTTTTCTTATCATCAGGAAATCCAAAAAATCTTACGGCGGCTGGATAATAATTACAATCCGTATAGCATCGCCTACCAGGTGTGCAGTGCATTGCTTTTATCGCAGACCAATCAACTAATGAGCGTGCGAAGCAGACTGCAACAGAATTATAGGGAGGCAAGCGCTTTTGACCGGATGATGCTGGGAATGGGGGTTCACTGGATTTTCCCGAAAGAGAAAAAAGTGCGCAGAGATGATCTTTCCACGCTTTTTGAGCGGGCATTAAAACACGGGTATAAGTGGCCGGCAATGGAGATTGCCCGTTTAATGCACGCCTGGGAACCACAGGATAGGCGTTATAAAAAATATGCCGCGGAATTGCAAGCCGAATTAAACATTGCCGGGCTGTATGATTTAATACCCCGGATGGAAAGCTGGGAGCGGGCACTGAACGCTTTACAGACAATTGGCAAAAGCGAAAGAACAGGCCAGGCCGCCGGAGAAACAAAAACCCGTTTAGTATGGTGGGTGGATTTCGAAGGGAATTCTATTACTCCCCGGGAGCAAAAGTGGAAAAAAAATGGCGGCTGGACGAAAGGGAGGGCAGTCGCACTCAAACGCCTCGTTAGCAATGAAGTTGAAGGAATGACCGCGCAGGATCAAAAGATTGCCAGCGCGATTCGGGTGAATTACGGCTGGTATGGGCAGCAAGAATATTACATTGATACCGGAAAAGGATTCGCGGCGCTGGCCGGGCATCCCTTATTGTTCCTCGCTGCCAATCCGGACGTGCCGGTCGAACTCCACCGCGCCGATCCCACCCTGGTTGTCGAAGAAGCGCAACGGGGATTCCAGGTGCGCTTTTCCATTCAGTTTGACGAAGAGGGATATGAAATTGTCCGGGAAACCCCCACGCGTTACAAGCTGATCGAGGTGCGCCGCGAACACCTGGAGATTCTTGCCGCAATGGGGCAGCACGAACTGGTTATCCCGCCATCCGGTAAAAAGCAGTTGCTGCAGGCTGTCAAGGCAATCTCCCGGCGGATAACCATTCATTCGGCAATTAGCGGTCAGGAGGGAGAAGCTGAAATCCTGCCGGCGAATAGCAAGCCGCTCATTCATCTGCTACCATTTGGCGATGGGTTTAAGCTGGAAATATTCGTCCGCCCGTTTGGAGATAGCGGGGCTTACTTTCATCCCGGCGGGGGAGGGGTGCATATCTTCGCGGAGATTGACGGTAAACGGCAGCAGACCCGCCGGGATTTACACAAGGAGGTTTATAACGCTCAACAGTTAATTCAGGAATGCCCGGCGCTGGTGAATCGTAATAGCGGGCAGTGGGAATGGCATTTCGATACGCCGGAAGATTGCCTGCAGGTATTGCTGGAACTGGATGACTTGCCGGAAAAACCCCTGATCGAATGGCCGGAAGGAGAGCGGATAAAGATCAGCCACCGGGTTTCCGTTGATCAATTGTCTTTGACGATTCGTGGTGAAAACGACTGGTTTTCGCTTGATGGCAAACTGAAGCTGGATGAAAAACAAGTGCTCAGCATGCAGGAGCTATTGAAGATGATCGAAACTTCCAATGGGAAGTTCATCGCGCTGAGCGACAATCAATTTATTGCCCTGACCGACCGTTTTCGCAAACAGCTGGACGCCTTGCATACGTTTGCCGAACACGATCGCGCCGGGAAATTACGTTTCCATAATCTTGCCGCACTGGCGATCGAAGAATTAACCGATGCCGTGGCGGATATTCAAGTTGATAAAAAATGGAAGCAGCAGCTGAAACGAATACGGGAGATGGAAGCGCATCAACCACAATTGCCTTCCACCTTGCAGGCGGAATTACGCCCGTATCAAGAGGATGGATATCGTTGGCTCTCGCGACTTGCCCACTGGGGCGTCGGTGCCTGTCTGGCAGATGATATGGGATTGGGTAAAACCGTTCAGGCATTGGCGGTTATTTTGGAAAGAGCCACCGGCGGGCCGACCTTGGTGGTCGCACCGGCATCGGTTACTTTTAACTGGATCAATGAGATTGCCCGTTTTGCACCAACGCTGCAAGCCCATCAGTTTGGGGGAAAAGAACGGAAGATACTCCTGGAAGGACTCGGGCCATTTGATATCCTGATTGCCAGCTATGGATTGCTGCAGCAGGAAGCGGGATTATTTCAGAAGCAAAATTGGTCGACTATTGTCCTCGATGAAGCGCAGGCGATTAAGAACATGGCCACCAAGCGCTCCCAGGCGGCGATGAAACTGCGCGGTGGGTTCAGAATAATTACCACTGGCACACCGGTGGAAAATCACCTTGGGGAGTTGTGGAACCTCTTCCGTTTTTTAAACCCGGGACTTCTCGGTTCACTAAAATCTTTTAATGAACGATTTGCCGGGCCGATTCAAAAGGACAACAATCGGGATGTTCGCAACCAGCTAAAAAAGCTGATCCGGCCATTTATATTGCGCCGCTTGAAAA
>JAUIFT010000364.1 GCA_030430345.1 Calditrichia bacterium
TAAAGATGGTTCCATTCGGGCTTCAAATAATCCTGATGGCGGATGCGGGCGATACGAATCGGAATATCAAACAGCGAGTACCCGATCTGGCAGGCGACCATATTCACCTCATCGGAATAGGTCACTGCAATCATCATATCTGCATCTTCAGCGCGCGCGGCTTTGAGCGTGGATGGGTGCGATGCATGGCCATGCACGGCCTTTACATCAAGCTGTTCGTTGACTTGCTGAATCAGCTCGGCGTCATAATCAATGATCGTGATTTCATTATCTTCGCGTGCTAATTGCCGCGCGATAGAGGCCCCAACTTGGCCGGCTCCGCAAATAAGAATACGCATGCAGAAGCATTAGCATATTGCGATGAAAGAGAAAAGAAAATCAGCCTGAACGCGCTTAAGCCGCTTCTTTTTCTTTTTCCTCGTTGTGAATCCCCAGCATTTTCAGCTTACGGTGCAGCGCTGAGCGCTCCATGCCAATGAAATGCGAGGTTTTTGAGATGTTGCCGGCAAAACGATTAATCTGCGCTGTTAGATAGTGGCGCTCAAAGCTTTCACGCGCTTCGCGGAGCGGCATCGACATAATATCGTTGCCTAAATCGGGCGCCATTGCCGTGCGTTGACTCTCAAACAATTCTGGTGGTAGATGCTCGGTTTTAATCGGCTGAGACATATCGCCGCCCGCCATAATTAAAATCCACTCCATAATGTTACGCAGATGACGTACATTTCCGGGCCATGCGTAAGATTGCAACACCGCCATCGCCTCTTCGCTGATACGGCGAATCTGCATGCCCGAGAGTTCCGCGGCGCGTTGGATGAAGTAATTGCACAAGACTGGAATATCTTCGCGGCGCTCTTGCAGGGTAGGCACGCGCAGCGGCACGACGTTTAGACGATAATATAAATCTTTCCGGAATTCTTTCCGTTGAACCATTCGGCTCAGGTCCCGGTTGGTAGCGGCGATTACCCGCACATCGACCTTTTTCAGTTCCCCGCTGCCAACGCGCATAAATTCACCGCTTTCCAGCACCCGCAGCAATTTTACCTGGGTTTGCAGGGACATCTCCCCAATTTCATCCAGGAGAATAGTGCCGTTGTCAGCCAGTTCAAAATAGCCCTTCTTGGATGCAACAGCGCCGGTAAAAGCGCCTTTCTCATGCCCAAATAGTTCGCTTTCCAGCAATCCTTCCGGGATCGCGCCACAATTCACTGTAAGCATATTGTTTTTATTCCGGGGGCTTAACTCATGAATCGCCTTGGAAAAAACTTCTTTACCAGTACCGCTTTCTCCGGTTATCAGCACAGAAATGTTGGTAGGTGCAATAGAAATGATTAGTTCGACTAATTCGCGGATTTTTTCGGATGTACCGATGATACCCAAATCTTCTTGTATTTTCTTATATTTATTCAGCAATGCCACTATTCGCTCCGCCGGTAAAAGAATGCTTTGAAAGTTAAATTCCAGCTCTCATAAATGCAAGTAATATCAGGAGATGCTGAACTTCCCCCAAGTCTTGAAAGATATAGATAATATCAGAAAAGGGGTTGCGGCAAGTCAATTTTTTATTCACCCGTTCAAGTGGAATTTTTCTTCTAAGAAATGTTACAAAAATTTAACATTGAAAAAAATGGGAGGTAAGTCATGAATATTCTCGCGAGTCTCTCTAATTTGCTCCTGGATCGAAAGTTATCCGGCTCTGACTCAAATACCTATATCCACCACCACAACTTTTGTTCTTTTCATTTTTCAGTGACAAAATTTCCACTGCAGGGATGACTAGCTAATGATAAATACACCATTGTTATTTATACAAACGTTTGGTTTTAAGGACATTTTTTCATGGAAATTCAGGAGTTGATCCAGGCGCATGAGCGCAATTTTCAAATATATCAACGCTTACTTAGTCAAATAGACCCCAGTACATCTGCCGAGAAGGTCGAACATATTTCACTGGCAGTAAAGAGTCTCCTCTTTACTGTTAATACCGTGCACGAAGAGGTCATTAACTTCCGGTTGAAAAAAATTCTCTCGGAAGAGCATCCCTATATCCCCAAGATACATGTAAAACGGCTGAATGTTAATCCGGAACACAATGGAATGACGGTGCATGAAATGATTGCAAATTTTCTTCGTCTGAGAAGAAGTTTGCTGGATATTTTCAAAGGTCTATCCGCTACCGACTGGCATAGAAAAGGCCTTCATGAGCAAGAGGGGCACGTTACCTTTTATGAATTTACCCGTCGAATGGCAGAAAAGGATGAGGCATTGCTGCAAAAGCTCCAACAATTATTTGCCCACATCGATATTACCTGAAGGACAGCATTAAACCCCGGAAAACCAATTTTCCAGCGCCCTCCACATTTCATCTTCAGAAGCTAAAATTTTTGGAACGGCAGGCAGCGAGTTTAGAAATATCTTGCCGTAAAATTTCTTCACAATTCTAGTATCCAAAACAAGAACAACGCCATAGTCTGCGCGAGAGCGAATTAATCGTCCAAATCCCTGCCGGAAGCGAATGACCGCCTCCGGAATGGCAAATTCTGAAAAGGGGTTCCCCCCCTGGCTTTTTATTAACTCGGACCTTGCCTGAATGACCGGGTCTGAGGGCACATCAAAGGGCAGCTTGGTGATCAACACTTGTTCCAGCGCTTTACCCGGCACGTCAATACCTTCCCAGAAACTGTCCGTCCCCAAGAGGAATGCCCCTTCCTGGGATTTGAAGCGATTGATTATTGCATGGCGGCCGCCGTCAATTCCCTGTCCCAACAACAATACGTCTTCGGCGTCAAAAGTATGGCGTATTCCCTGGTAGACATTATTCAACATTGAATATGCGGTAAATAATACCAGGGTACCACGGGGCATTTCAACAGCCATTCTCTCCAGCAACTTTTTCAATTCGCCGGTATATTGCGGGCTGGCAGGATCTGGCAGAAAAGAAGGCACACCGAGCATCACCTGTTCAGGATAATCAAATGGGGAGTCCAGTAAAATAGTACGGGTTCGCTCCGGGGGCAGATGCTGTATACCAATGCGTTTGCCAAAATAATCAAATCGTTTATTTACTGCCATCGTTGCAGAAGTGAAGATGGCGGTTTTGAGATGATCAAACAGTTTTTCATGGAGAATATTGCCGACATCCAGCGGGGCCGCATAAAGACGGGTATCAAAACTATCTTCACGTGAGGGGAGCTCGAACCAATACACGTAGGTGTCCCATTCCGCTTCAATTAAAAATTCCAGATTATTCTGCACGGCAACGCATTGGGTTAACTGCGCACTAAGATCCTGAAAAATTTGCCGTTGATAGTCGATGCTGTCCTCCGGAATATCCCGAAAATATTCAACCAGATCGTTAAGTTTCGACTGCAACCGGATTAAGGATTTTAGCAATTGGGTATAATGGGATTCCATGGAGTCGAACAAGCGGTCATCCCGTACATATCGATGACGAGTATTGTAGTAGTTGCTATTCCCGAGCTGTTTTTCCCGCAACATCTGACTAAGTTCGCGGAAAAAATCCTGGGTTTTCGACCAGGACTGCTGACGCAGATCGATGAGTTCTTCGCACATTTTCTCCAGGCTATCGACCATGGTTGGCTTTAGCTCACTTTTCTGCAAGCGCCGCTTCAGCTTCATCAACACGCCGGTCTCGAAACGCTCCTTTTGATAGAGCTTGTTGAGGAAATCGCGAAATTGCCAGACAGTGGTTTCGATGCCGAGAAAATCCGTGGCTGTTTTCTCGATATTGTGGGCTTCATCGAAAATAACGTTGTAGTAATCGGAAAGGATGGCATTATCTGCCGCCAAATCGGAGAACAACAGGGAATGATTTACCAGCACCACATGAGCTTCCTTGGCATTATTGCGGGCGCGCATCAAAAAACATTGATCGTAATACTTGCAGGCTTTTCCGGTGCAATAATTATTTTCGGCAATCAGCTTACTCCACAAGCCTCCATTCCGTTCTACCCGAAAGCCATTGTTTTCGGCAATGTCGCCAGTTTCGGTTTCCTGCACCCAAAAAACCAGTGGCAATATTTTCATGCGCTCCTTCGGGGTCAGGCTGGATTTCATATCATTGAGGACGGTTACCCATTTATCCAGACAGAGGTAATTGTTTTTCCCCTTTAAAAGGACCGCTTTAAACTTCTCTTCCATAATACTATTAAGGATGGGTAAATCCTTAAAAAACAATTGTTCCTGTAGATTCTTGGTATTGGTGCTAACGATAACCCGTCCCTGCGGCCCGTAATTTTTTACCGCCCATTTGATTGCCGGAACGAGGTAAGCCAAAGATTTGCCGGTGCCGGTCCCGGCT
>JAUIFT010000365.1 GCA_030430345.1 Calditrichia bacterium
CCCTGCGGCTCTGCAGCTTCCCAGTCGAGGAAAAGTGCTTTGCCATCCCGAACGATGACATTCCAGCTACCGGCATCACCATGACTAAAAATTACCGGAAACGGTAATTTGCTGTTCGCAATACTTTCAATTTGTCCACGGAGAAAATCCGAATGCGAGGCAGACAATTTGTAAATCCCGGAAAAGATATCGAATAGTTTAATCAGCGACGTGCTGACTGTTTTCGGGCTCGCCAGTTCATAATTGGCGGAATTCTTTCCGAGGGTTGTTATCCAGTTGATGGCATCTGCGGCAATGGGGCAATTGGGTTTGGCGCTGGTTTGCGTGCGAAAAGGATGGCCTTTGACAGCACTTTGCCCTAGCACTGCCAGGTTTTTGTGATACCCGAACATCAATGGGGCGGGGTAGGTGCCATCCGGGACGAACTTATTGTTCTTCACCGTGGAAAGCATTTCCCACTCATGCTCCAGGCGGCAGTTGAAGCGTTCAATACGGGTCATCTTGATAATCATTTCCGCATTGTAGCGCTGGTTATCAAAAAGGTAAAAAACGATTTTATTGGAATTATATTTTCCCCGGGCGGACAAACCGAAACGGAAACGGTCGATGTCGATACCGGCATTGTTTGCCAGCTCTCTGAGAAATTTCGGCGGTCTTTGGAAATTCCCATTCGCCGCGGTTTTCTGGATGAGCATTGCCCGCTTTTGGTTGGCGTAGCTAATCAGGCCAACTTCACTGAGCATTCGCCCGGCTTTACTCATCATTCGTTTCTTAAACGACTGACCAAAGAGGACATTCTGGAAAAAGAAGCTGGAGATGTCCCGTTCGCTTACCGGTAAAGCGGTACGCATTTCGCCGGATTGGGTGGTTAGCCAAAACTTTTGGTGAGAAGCATTCAAACCATTGCCAAGCCATTTCTCCATGCGCTTTTCCAGTTTAAAAATTTTCTGTAATCCTTTATTTTCAAAATAGATGCTGCCATCGGGAATAAGGATGCGGAAAAGCTCGTGCAAATAGTTTTTGTCATCAACCACGCGTTGTACTGCGCTTTCGTTGGAGAGCAAAATCAGGCCGACAGTTTCGTCTTTAAAAAGCAACTCGTCGTAATCCTGCACGGTGACATTATGTAAATCAGCCAGTGTTGCGTCCATCTGGTTGGTTCTGGCCGCACTGGCGATATAGATTTGCCCGGCCATTTTCGAGAGTACTTTCAGCGTCGAAATTTTCGGGGCGCCGATGCAAAGCACCTTTTCGATTTCCATGCTCGGCAACAGAAAACGCCAGTCCGCGCAGGCGAGATCTTCACTCTGATTGGTACCGGGTTCATAATCAGCTTTTATTGTTGAATCCAGAATTATGTGCTTTTCCATATGATATTCTTTTTTTAGTTCAAGGTTGAAAGTTGAAAGTTCAAAGCTGCTCTTGTGTTTTTTAGGCTTTCCGTGGTTTTGGTGCTTTCTTGACGCCGAGAATTTTATCCAGCATCGGTATTTTCAAGAGCTCGGGGAAAGTTTCTTCCACATTCATTTTGCTTTGGCATAAGCGCAGCACAATAAAAGAGAGCGCCGCCCCGATCGCAAACATGGCATAGGCATTCAGGGGCGCCAGCAATTGCCAGAGAAAAAGACCGATACCGCAACCGTAGATGATGAAATAGACGCTCATATAGCGCATGTCGAACAGTTTTAATCCACCGAGATATTTGAGACCGAGCTGCTTCAGGGTATTGTGAACCATCATACTGCCGGCTGTGGCGATGGTTGCACCAAGCGCCCCATATTTGGGAATCAGCAGCAGATTCCCGGCAATATTGACGACGGCAGCAGCCAAATTGATGTACATGATAAATTTAACCTTGCCGATGACTTTTAATGTGACGCCGTTAAAGCCGAGGGAAGCATTGTAATAATATGCGAATCCCAATAATGCGAGATAGACCCAGGAGTCGGCATAACGCTCACCGTAAAGCAGCACTGTCAATGGCTCCGCCAGGGAAAAGGTTAGCGCGAACATCGGAAAGGTTAGTACCGCCAGCCAGATAGCCGTCTGCCAGTATAACTCGTTAATCCCTTTGGTATCATCCTTGGCAAAAAGCCGGGCCGCCAGGGGGGTGAACAGATAAGAGAAACTGGTCATTACCATTTTGTTGACCCGGACCTGCGGCATAATCACCTGGTAGGCTGCCACCGCGGTCGTTGCATGAAAATAACCAAGGATGATCGTGTCCGAGGTATGCATCAATACTGAGAGCAGATCGGAGGTCATTAACGGTATGGTAAAGGCAAATATCTCTTTTGCGGGAATATTGATGTTCCTGAAGGAAAAAACGGATAATAACCCTTCTTTTTTCAGCAGCTTGTAAAACGTCCAGATATAGATCAGAACACCAATAATGCTCGCCGAGAGATATCCATATGCGAGGAAGAATACCGAGCTTTCCAGCATCGCCAGCGAAAGCACAACCGCAAATCGAAATATCGGTGTAAAGATATATTTCCGGAAAAAGATTGCCTTCGGATTGACAAAACTGGCAAAAAGCCCCTCCATTACCCGGTCGATCGCATCTACCGGCATCATGAATATCATGATAAAAATCAGGTAGATTGGCTGGGTTTCTCCACTGACCAGATTGCTGATGAATTCCGGGGCGATGAATATCCCGCTAATGATCAGCACACTGGTGGTCAGAATTGTGCCGACAATGAGAACGATTGTGCCAAAGAGCTTGTCAAATTCTTCTTTTTCGTGATAAATCGGAATAAAACGGGTTTGGGAACGCCCCAGTCCTAACGTACAGAATGTCTGAAAAAACAATACGATAGATAATGTATAGCCCCAGGCGCCGAAGTCCGCTTTTGTCAAATACCGAACCAGTAAAACCTGGGTAGCCATATTTACGCCGATCGATAAAAACTTACCGACCAGCAAAAGGCTGGAGCCGCGAATCTGAGTTTTAGAGTCGTCCTTTTTCCGCTTCTTCGGATTCGTGGGTGTTGCCGTGTTTGCCATTCAATGTTTTCCTTAAGTCTCGCGTGCGATAGAATTTCCACAATAAGTCAATCGCGTCTTTCTGTACCTTTTGGGGCGATTGTGTGGCGTCCAGCACCAGCATATTCGGTAGTTGCCGTTGCAGGGCCAGGTAGGCCTGGCGTTTGCTTTCCAGCCATTCGGGATTATGCTCACCCTTGCGGGCAAAAAGCACTTCACCCGGTGCATCGAGGAAGAGCACCAGATCCGGTGTCGGATACGTCCCCTCTACCAGTAGCCGGCGAATCTTTTTCACCAGCGACTTTTTCCGGGGATTCAGCCAGGCATCATAGATATAGCGATCAAAAATCACCGAACGTCCCCGGTAGCGGTAGTAAAAAGAGACCGACAGGCGGAACCATTGCTCCAGGAGTGTGTTCGGGAAGTTGAAAATGCCCACGAATATTTTTTCCAGGGGGTTTTTCCCCTTTTGCTTTTTCTTCTTTTTAAACCAGGGAGATGCCGTGATGTTTCATCATAAATAATAACGGACTAATACGCTTCATCAAACGGGTATGGAGGTGGCGTCCCAACACTGCCAGCGGGGCTTGCCGGAAGAGGCGTTGACGAATTGCTTTTCCGGTGGCAAGCAATTGTTCCGGTTGCCCGGACTGAAATGCGGCAGTAATTGCCGGCCAATCGAGGATGCCGGGTAAATATTTAGCAAGATTTTTTTCCAGGCGTTCCCGGGCAAATGGATCATCATGGATATCCCTGAACATTGCCTGCAGGCGCGCTCTTCGAATGTCTTTAAATTTTTTGTCGTTGATAATACATTTTAACAGCAAGACCAGAAATTTATCTTCTGTCGTCGGAACGAAAGCAATTTCCCGGCGCGTGCGGTTTGTCAGATAGCTGGAGGTGAAATCCAACTCCAACGCGCTCACCGGTTTACCAAACCGTAATGCGGTGATGACATCCAGCTTTAGCCACATGCCCAGGGATTTATTGTAGGTGACAAAAAAATTATGCGGTTCATGTCCCCAGGAAGGCAGGGCCGCAAAGCTATTTTTAGCCAATAAATCTCCCAGCCTTTGCATATCCCGGGGATCCACCAGCAAATCGATTTCCTTGCTCTCTTCCGGCACTTCTATCAGGTTGTAATCCCGGAAAACACAGTAACGGATATTTGCCCGGTCCAATTTTTCAAAGACACTTTTAACAAATGATTTTAATGCCTCTGTATCGGTCATGGTGTCACCAGTTGTATCTACATAACTCATCTGCACGCTAAAACTCCTTCACATCCGTCTTGGCCGGTCTTAACCGG
>JAUIFT010000366.1 GCA_030430345.1 Calditrichia bacterium
CCGGCAAGGAGCATCGGATAGGCTTCATCTCCACGAACGCCGGGATAAAGTACGGCTGCAATCAGGCCGGGAACAACGAGAATAAAAAGCGGCAGCAGCTTCAGGATACTGGTGAAAACCGCGCCGTAGCGGGCGGCTTTTTCATCTTTGGCGCAAAGCACTCGCTGCACAATATATTGATCCGTGCACCAGTACCATATCCCAATGATTGGGGCACCAAACAAGATGCCCGTCCAGGGAAAATCCGGGTCGCTCATCGGTTTGATGATAGAGAAATAGCTGACCGGCAGCTGTGCTTTCAATGCACTCCATCCGCCGATTTCCAGCAAACCAAAATAAGTCATCAGTATCGCGCCCCCGATCAGGAAAAAAGCCTGAACGACGGATGTATAAACGACAGCACTCATGCCACCAACGATTGTGTAGATCCCCGTAATAATCATCATCAGAATAGCGGAGGTATATATATCCCAACCGAGCATATGTTCCATTAAGATGCCGCCGGCGAAAAGGGAAATACTGCTTTTGGTAATAATGTAAGCGAGGATCGAAATACCAGCCAGATACAGACGGGCAGTACTGTTAAAGCGCTTGCCAAAGAATTCCGGGACAGTAAAAACTTTCGAACGGAGAAATATTGGGGCAAGAATCCATCCCAGCGCCATAATGAAGAAAATCGCCAGCCACTCGAAATTGCCGACAACCAATCCATGATTCGCACCGGAACCTGCCAGACCGAGAAAATGTTCGGTGGAGATATTTGCAGCAAAAAGTGATGCCCCGATAACAAACCAGCCAAGTTGATTGTCGGCAAGGAAAAAGCCGCGGCTGGTTTCACTTTTCCGGAAACCGAAGTACGTGGCAATGCCTACTACTACAATAAAGTAGAAGAGGATCACAAGTATGTCCGGAAATGAAAGGGCGATCACGTAAAGTTCTCTCCTGTATGTGTTAACTAACTTACAATACAGAGAGTGTGCCAAAAAAAACAACTTTTTCCAAGTTGCTGCATTTGTTGAATTTATAAGGGTGGTGAAAGGCGGAAGAAGTCTTGAGCTTATTAAAGTAATAAATGAGGAATTATTATTTTGATAATGATGTTAGTTTTGCATCAAAACGTCTGTTTTTACCCTAATCACTGTAGCTGCTCGTTTATTTGGGTCAATAATGCTTGCGCGCCACGATGGGCCGGCTGCGCTGCCAGTAATTGAGTGAGTGTTTCCCTTGCTTGCTCAATATTGCCTTCGTTGTAATAAAACCCGGCCAAATAAAAACGAAGGTTGTTCTTTTCGTCTCTGGTAAGTCCCAAAGTAGCTTTTAGGGCACTTTCCAGATAATTTATTGCCTCCGCCGGGAGCTTATCCTGCCAGCAAAGCATCGCCAGATCGGCCAGGTAGCGCCCATGTCCCGGAGCGATTACGAGTGCTTGCTCATAGCTTGATCTTGCGGTTGCAAGATCACCTTCCGCCTGGTATAATTTGGCGATCTGCATCAGAGCATCATGCTTTTCGGGAAAGAAAAAACTGACTGCCTGATAATGCCTGCGCGCACGAGCATACTCTTTTCTGCCGCTGTAGAACCGGGCCATTTGATACTGTGCCTTAACCCAGTCCTGATGTTTGAAAATATAATCATAGGCGGCTTTTGTTGCATAAGGATTGCCACGGGGGCGATAATCCTTGTAATCTATGGTTTTTTCCGGGAATGGCCAACGATGTTTAAGTTTGTGTATTTTTAGTAGGCCCATATCCCAGTCCAGATCGGTAATATTAGTGGGACCCGGAGGCGGCTGAAAACCACTGGTGATCGGCGGGAGCATTTCGTTCTTTAGTATTTCTTCAAAGAATGTCAACGCCATTAAATAGTATCCGTTCGGATCCGGGTGTAAATGGTCGCACAGGAGATCGTCACCGGGGATTCCCTGATGGGATTCATCGCGAAAGCGCTGCGCCATATCAACAAAGAGAGCTGAAGGCTTGGCAGCATCAGCGATGATCCGGTTCGCATCTTCACTCGCCCGGAAACGAACCAGGTCATAGTCTTTCGCTAATTTAAAATACTTGCTGGCAGCGATGCTGTCCTGCAATTTCAGCGCAATCGTGCCAAGCCGGTACCAGGCGCTTGCCTGGGTGGAATCCTTACTGGTGATATCATGATACAATTGATAAGCGCCGCTTAAGTCTCCCTTTTTCAGAAGCGACTCCGCTGAGTTGCGTTTATTGCGTAATTCATCAGCGATTTTGGGGGGACTCCCGAATGGCGCGAGATTCTTTTCGTTGGCGACGAGATTGCTGAGTAATATCGGAACTTCTGTGGGTTTCGCCATGCTAAGAATCCCGGAAAGGTTTTCCCGGAAATTCTTCATCGTGAGATCATATTGATCCGAGCGATAGGCAACTGAACGATCTCCAATGACCTGCTCCATCAATGTTTTTTCGGCGGTTGGTTTTGCGGAATTGCTTTTTGTTCCGGTCAACCAGCTACGTAACATCTGCACCAGGCGAAGCTTGTTTAATCGTAAATAGCTCCGTATCCACCAGCCTTGGCGGCCGATGGATATCGCTGAGGCCCCGCCATAAATTCCGTAAAACTCATTGTGCCCCATGTAAATGATCAGCAGATCCGGAGACTGCTCTAAAACTTCCGGCAGCAGATCCAGCACGGTAAAGCTGTTCATCGCGGAAATACCCAGATTGATGATCTCAAATTGGCGTTCCGGGTAAGCATTCGTTAAAAGATAGCGCAATTGTTGGGGGAAAGGCACCTGGGCGTCAAACGGGAACCCGGCCGTTGTCGACCCTCCCAGGCAGAATATACGAAATGTGGTGGAAGGCTTTTCCTTGCGGAACGTTTCCGGATAAAGCGTTGGAATGGTGATTTCCTGGGGGTTGAGATAGCGGGTCGCCACCTGGGGGTTGACCTGCATATTCAACCCTTTTTCCAAAAACAATGGCGTGGGAGTGTAGGCAGCGGATATACGGAGGATGACTTCCAGCAAGCCAATCAGCAGAAATGGGAGCGCAATCGCAATGAAAGTAAAGAGTATTTTCCGTTTCCGGGAAATCATCCACCATAGCCCTTGAAAAGTCTGAGGTTCGCCGCCACTTCCGGCGGCATTATTACTGCAACTATCTAATATAAACCATCTTCCGGTAATAGGAAAATTCCCTGCCCCGCAGCGTATAATAATAGACGCCCGAACTGATTTCCTCGTTCAAGCTATTGCGACTGTCCCAGCGGTATTGATGAAGCCCGGCATGACGCATTCCCAATGGTTCGCGGAAAATGGACTTTCCCAGACTGTCGTAAATTTCGATGGTGACAGCACCGGGCTTCGCCAGTTGAAATTCAAAAGTAGTCTGTCCGTTAAAGGGGTTTGGGTCATTCTGAAAGAGGCCACTGCGTTCAGGAAAAGTGCCGGGTGTTGTGTTTATGTTCGTTAATGGTGAATTTTTTGAAAAATACCCGGCGACAAACACCAACGGCGCATTCCAATTAATCGCAAACTCATTGGAAGCATAGCTGCCAAGATCATCAATATAGCAAAGGGCTGGTGGGGTCGCAGAAGAGAAGTTCGATTGCAATACCGGGTCGCTCAAAAACTGATCCGGGCCACCGGCGATAAAACCGGGGATCGGCTCTTCGATGCCATCCGCCTTGGAAAGCGTGCACCCGGGAATTACATCCCCAATTATATTCTCCCGGGGACATGGCAACATGAAATCCACGGTTTTGTATTGTGGAAATAAGCGATTGAGAATAATTGTCCAGAGAGTTTCGAATCAATACTTTTGCCGCTTCACTGATTCCGGTCTGATTGCCACGTAAATAAGCAAGCAAAGCCAACGGCTTAACGTATGGCCAGGCCATCTCTCCGGTGATGAGTCCGCCATTGCTATAGTTGGAAAGAAAATAGGAATGATAGGCGGTTTCCCCGGTAGCGAGGTAAAGCTCTGCTGCAGCCCAGAGACGTTCGTCAGAATCATTGCCGTCGCCATATTGACCGGTATTCGTGCCGGAAGGATTCGAAAATCCCCCGGGGGGCACAATGCTGGGATTTGTCTCCAGGAAATTCCATGCGGCTACTGCGGCATCCAGGCAGGATTGGGAAAATGTCGCATCAAACGGTAAAAAAACGCGGTAGGCGCGCGCCATGACAGCGGCAAAATCTGCAGTCGCAGTGGATGAAATCTCGTAAATATATCTGGTGCCGCTATCATTTGCCGGCATAACAAATCCAGTGAAGGTTTCCCGGGTTAATTTATGATGAACGCCTCCACTGCCGGCATCCTGCA
>JAUIFT010000367.1 GCA_030430345.1 Calditrichia bacterium
GCGGCGATTCGTGGACTGGATGAGAATATGTTGCCGACTGAAGATTATCCGCCGGCGGGTTAGGGTGCATTGGTTTGGAAGATGTTACGTGTAGGCGAAATTTTTGCCATACCGCAATTAGAAGATAGATGGTTCCGCTCCCATTTGCGACCAGCGGGAGTGCAACCATTAAATTATAAATAATCAAAGGACAACAATGCCCTTAACAGAAATCACCTTTCCGGATATGCCGGTTGCCGCAAAAGCTTTAGCAGATGAAATTATTAATGTCTTGAATCTGGCCATTGCCGAAAAGGGAAAAGCGGTGCTTGCTGTTTCCGGTGGACGAACACCGGCGATGGTATTCCAGCATCTCCGTCAGGCAGCGCTTGATTGGGAGAAGGTAAGTATCACGTTAACCGATGAACGCTGGGTCCCCGCCGGCCATCCCGAAAGCAATGAGAATCTCGTTCGAACTCACCTGCTGCAGGAAAATGCCGCCGTGGCGAAATTTGTCCCATTATATGGCGGAGAAGCAACGCCAATGGCCGGGCAGGCTGCCTGTGAGGCGCGGCTGTCCGCTCTCTCATTGCCAATTGACGCCGTTTACCTGGGCATGGGTCCGGATGGGCATTTTGCCTCACTCTTCCCCGGCGATCAAGCAATTAATGTAACTGAAGGCAACTGCATCGGCGTAGCGGAAACAACCGAGCGGCTGGCGCGAATGTCTCTCACGGCCCCGGCAATTTTGAATGCCCGTCAGGTTTTTCTCCTCTTCAATGGACCGGAAAAGCACCGGAAATACCAGGAAGCACAAACTTCCGGGGATGCAAAGAATTTACCACTGCGCTTACTTTTCTCCGATGCTGCCACAGCTTTGAAAGTGCTCAGCGCGCCATAAACGTCTCCGCCCTTGAATTAGCAGCGAGAAAATTGTATGTTTAAAACCGGTGTTAGCACAGTTTTCCAGACCGGTTACGATCGTCGCAAAAATAATCCTAAATACACAACAACCCATTTAAACCCACAAGGATCTCCCATGAGAAAAAACACACTGAAAGAGATTTGGGCACGCGGTGATGCGGTCATCAATGGATGGTGCGCAATCCCCAGTTCGTTTTCTGCGGAAGTGATGGCCCACCAGGGATTCGACTCCATTACCATCGACATGCAGCATGGATTGGTAGAATACCAGGTGATGACAACGATGCTGCAGGCAATTTCTACCACGGATGTTATTCCGCTGACCCGGGTGCCCTGGAACGATCCCGGCCGTTTGATGAAAGTACTGGATGCCGGTTCCTACGGGGTTATATGCCCGATGATCAATAACGTTGAAGAAGCAGAGAGACTCGTTAAAGCATGTAAATACCCACCCTGGGGCTTCCGTAGTTTCGGTCCGATTCGCGCTAAATATTATGGCGGCGGCACCACACACGGCGGCGGTAATTATCACAATTACGCCAATGATGAAACGCTGGTCATCCCGCAGATCGAAACCCGGGAAGCGATTAAAAATCTGGACGAAATTCTGCAGGTGCCCGGCATCAGCGCCATCTATATCGGCCCGTCGGATCTTTCCATGGCACTGGGTAAGGAGCCGCGCAAGGGTCAGACCGATCCGGAAGTAATTGAAGCAAAATCCTACATTCTGGAAACCGCTAAAAAGCATGGCATTCCTGCCGGTATTCACACCAATTCCCGGGAAGTAGCTATTGAAAGAATTAATCAGGGATTCCAGTTTACTTCCCTGCAAAGTGATGACCGCTTTTTATCCCACAAGGCAAAGGAAGAAGTTAACGCCGTTCGGGATGGTATTGCCAAAAGCAAATAGAAAGGATTCTAAAGATGAGTTTTCCAGAGAACAAGTTTGCTGAGATCGGTAGTTACACCGACTCCTACTTCAGCCAGCTTACTGCTGCCGCTGCCAGCGTCGACAGGGATAAGATGCAAGCGGCGGCAGAAATTCTAATTAAAACTTATGCCAATGACGGCATTGCATATTCCTGTGGTAATGGCGGATCGGCCGCAATTTCCAATCATCTGGTTTGTGATCATTCCAAATTGGTACAAACCGATACCGATCTTGTTCCCCGGGTGGTTTCCCTCAGCAACTCGGTGGAAGTTATCACTGCGATTGGCAATGATATTTCCTACGACGATGTTTTTCTCTTCCAGCTTCAATCTCTGGCACGGGAGGGAGATGCGCTAATTACGATTAGCTCCTCCGGAAATTCCGAAAACATCGTCAAAGCGGCACGTTGGGCGAAAGACAATGGCATGCCGGTTATTTCCATGACCGGTTTTGCCGGCGGTCGCTCCTCCGAAATTGCCGATGTCAATCTGCATGTCACGGCCGATAATTACGGCGTCATTGAAGATGTTCATCAGTCGTTGATGCATATTCTTGCCCAGTATATCCGGCAGGCACACATGGATGAAGGTTTAATTAAGAAACGTAAGTTTTAGCTTTTGCAAGTAATCCTCATTCCATCACGGCAATCCGGGATGGAATGAGAAGAAAAAATATCTTACTATTTATCCAACACTGCTTTATTCACTAACGACTCCAGTTCCGGAAATTCACCATTCAGCACTGAGAGTACATTGGTAACCGCCCCAATTCCCATATTGCGAAAAGAATTATCGGAGACGCCCCCGATATGAGTGGTCATGATAACATTATCGAGGGAAAAAAGCGGGTGATCTGCCGGCGGTGGCTCCTTCTCAAAAGCATCCAATGCCGCCCCCCCCAGTTTTCCATTCATCAATGCCTGGTGGAGATCCACTTCATTAATAATCCCTCCCCGGGCGGTATTCACCAGGTAGGCGCCATCTTTCATCGCCGCAATTGAATCCTTGTTGATCAGATAACGGGTGTTTTCATTTAATGGGCAATGCAGACTGATGATATCTGCGCGAGGGAAAATTTCCGCAGGAGTTTTCACCTTTTCAATGTAGTCCGCTAATGCTTCTTCCCGCTGAGAGGGATGATAAACCAGCACTTTCATTTTAAATGGTGCAACGAGTTCTGCCAGTCGTTTCCCTATTCTTCCGAAACCGATGATCCCCAGCGTTTTTCCCAACAACTCCAGGCCATCGTAGCCTTTTTTATCGAAAATGCCATTCCGAATGCGTTTATCCTGCAACGGGATTTTACGAACGAGAGAAAACATCAGCGCAAAGGCATGTTCCGCTGTCGATTCAAAATTGGCTTTCGGGGTGTACATGACCGGGGTGCCCCGTTCAGTAGCGGCACTAAGATCAATATTATCAACGCCGACCCCATGTTTGCAGATCACCCGCAAATTCTCCGCAGCATCCTGAACCGCCGCGGTGATTTTTCCCTGCCGTACGATCAAACCATCGGGGTTAAACGCTTTCAGTTTACGCACCAAATCTTCCGGGGTATCTTTCGGATCGCCGATTTCGTAGATGCAATTATTGTTATCCAGTATTTTCAAAGCCACATCGGCAATGCGGGTGCCGGTTAGAAATATTCGATAGCTCATGGTCGTCTTAGGTGTTTTTCTCAGGTGATGACATCAAAAATAGAAATCTTATATTTTCTGCTTGTGAAATGCCAATGTAATCAATTAGGGTTTTGCTCTTTTTCCCAAAGTTTTAACTGTGCTGTTTTTTCATTTCCATTGACTTTTATCTTTTCCGGGGAATTCTTGGGAAAGAATCGCAGCAGCATGCTTAAAGTCATGGATTTCATATAATTGAAAAATTTCATCCGGTATGTATTTTTCAAAACTCATTGCCTTTTTACTCAAGATTTAAATTGGTATCATGTCTACGAAGTATTGTATTGCTCGGCAATATATCAGCCAGTATAGTACTTATCAAGTATAAACATGGATGAAGATAAATCATAAATATTTTCCCCTGGTTTATTTCTTAAGGCAACCACATTATTGTCGTTATACCCACCAGAGGGAAACATCCGAAAATGCTCGAAAGGTTTAGTGATGTTAAAAACGGCGAAACTGTCTAAAGCTTCCCCGCTGCGTATCGGCATTGAAATAGGCGGCACCAAATTACAGGCAGGATTAGGCAATAATGCCGGCAACGTTCTTCACCTGGAACGCCGGGCGGTTGATCGCCCGCAAGGCGCTGCAGGGATACGAACAGCGCTTATCCCTATGTTGGATAAATTATTTCAGACAGCGCAGGATAAAGATGCCGCCGTGGGAAGTATTGGTATCGGTTTTGGGGGGCCGGTTGATGTCCGCAGCGGCCATACCATCCGCTCTTTTCAAATCTCCGGCTGGGAGAATTTTCCATTAAAAAAATGGGCGGAAGATACCTG
>JAUIFT010000368.1 GCA_030430345.1 Calditrichia bacterium
TGAAAACCGCCATTCCGTTACGATATTGCTGGGAGTGGTCAACACTGCATTCCCGACGGATGCATTAGAGGCTAAAAAAGCGCCATCTGTCGAAGCATTTCCACTGGGAACGGTGGCATCACCCGACACTGCAAAGCTCGCGGCATCACCCGACCAAATGGGGTCCGCGGTGAAATCACCATCAGAAAAATCATCTGTAATTTGCGCCAGAGCAGTAGAATTGATGAAAACAGAGAAAAATATAAACGAAACGATTACGACCAGAAAACGCACGATGCTTACCTCAGTAGCTTTTCATGAAACCCAGTATTAACGGCACTAACATCCGTGTGCAATCTATCTTTTCATCCAGTGGGCAGTTTCGCGAATTTTTTAATAAGAGACAAGAATATTTTAAAACTAAATGTATTTTTAACTGCAATTTAACGCTTCGCCGATCCCCGGCAAATTAATCCCGGATTGGTGATACCAGGCATTCTTTGCAGCAGCCGGGGAAGTAACTTATGAAAAGCCATATTATGGAACTTTTATCGAAATCGGCCGGTATTGGGTATTATCGCCCGGCATAATCAAAAGCAGCGGGTACTTTCCCCGGCAAAAACAGGAGCAATCTACTGAGCTTTTTAAACCCTGCAATACTTTATGCACTTGCTGCAGCTGCGATTCCCCTGCTCATTCATTTATTGAACCGTCGAAAAATTAAACGCATACCTTTTAGCACTATTCAATTTTTGAAACGGATGGAAAAAAAGCAAATGCGCAATCTGCGCATTCGCCAACTGTTGCTGCTATTACTGAGGACGGCGATCATTCTTTGTCTGGTAATTGCTTTCGCCCGCCCAACCCTTCGCAATGGTGCCGGCAGCCTGCTGGCAGAGCGGAGCCCCATTGAAGCGGTTGTCATTCTGGATAACTCCTTATCCCTGAACGAAGCTCGTTTAACCGGCAGTTTACTGGAGAACCTCCGCCAGGCTTTCATTGCGCTTGAGCCGGTATTTCAAAACAGCGATAGAATTACCATTATGCAGGCCTCACAGCCGCAGGAGTTTTTTGTTCGCCAGGAAAGCTACCAAAGTGGCATGTGGGAAAGAGTATTACAAAAGCTACAGCCCAATTACCTAAAGAGCGATTTAAACAACGCCTTACTATCCGCATTGAATATTACTGATCAGTCCGTTTACGCTTCCCGGGAAATATACCTGCTTTCGGATTTTCAACACTCTGCTTTCCGGCAAAATTAACTGGCAGAGTCCATTACTGCCGCAGAAAATGACCGGGCGAAAATATTTACGATTCCTATCGTTCACGGCAGCCAGGAGAATATTTCCGTTGATAGTGTTGCTGTAGTCAATCAGTTAATCGAAACCAATCAGCCTTTGCAAATCAAAGCATTTATCCGCAACCATCACCCTGAGAAACACCTCAATACCTTAACCTCGGTGATGCTAAATGGTAAAAGGGTTTCCCAGCAAAAGGTCAGCCTTGCGCCCGGTCAGCTCAGCGAAGTTCGCTACCAACTGACCTTAACCGAAAGCGGCTTCATTCAGGGACGCATCGAAACTGAAAGTGACATTATCCAGGAAGACAATCGACGCTATTTCAACTTTTACGTCCCGAAACGGATCAAGGTATTACATATTTACCCGGATGCCGCTTATCAAAGTTTTCTGCCATTGGTTATTCAGCCAGCGATCCAGCGCAATGTTTTCGAATATGAAGGTGAAGCGCTTCTCAACTGGACAGCCCGTAATTTTAATGAATTTGATATGATCGTCCTGGAAGGCTTAGAACAAATTCCGGAAGCGCTGGTCAATCGCCTTAAGTTTTTTGTCGAACAAGGGGGAGGCGCGTTCATCATTCCCGGAGAAAGTATTACGATCCCTCAATACCGCTCCCTTTTTAGCACTTTTCAATTCGGCAGCATCCTCGCGATGCAAGGTGCGCCAGGCAGCACGGGCAGTTTTCTTACACTGGACAACTTCATGTGGGACCACCCGGTTTTTGAGGGACTTTTTGAAGATAATCAACGTAAATTAAACCCGATCGAGGTTTACGCCAGCTACCGGGTAAAAACACAAGCGGAATCCGACGTATTGATTCGTTTAAGCGACAGATCGCCGCTCTTACTCCACAATCAAACCGGTAAGGGCAGCGCTTTTTTCCTGGCTACCGGCCTTTCCCCGGAGTGGTCACAACTGCCCCTGAAGGGCTTTATTGTCCCCCTTATTTATCGTTCGGTTTATTATGCCGGGACGCAAAAAGTACTCGATCGACAGCAGATTCGCACCGGGGAAATCTATCAGCAACAATTTACGAATCTGGAAGCCCCCTACGACTTTCAAATGGAGGGTGACAATGCCGTTGCCGTCAAACTGAATCCCCGCTTTAAAGGCGCTGATGTATTTCTTGAATTCCGGGAATCATCCCTGCCGGGCAATTATTTACTTCGCCATAACAAAGAAACGCTAAGCGTTGTATCGGTAAACAGCTGGCCGGAGGAATCCGAGATGACATTTTACACCTCTGAAGAATTACTGTCATTTTTACCGGGCGCATATTATTTTAATGACCCGGCAACGATCGCAGAGCAAGTGCAGCAAAGCCGCTTTGGCCAGGAGTTATGGCGGCACTTTCTTATTGCGGCATTTGTATTGTTGCTCATCGAGATGATCGTTGCCAGAACCGGCAATAAGGGCGCGACGCCGGAAGATACTGGCGATAGCAATGTCGCATTCAATAACTAGCACACTATTTCTGCATATTTGAAGGAGGAAAACACTTTATTGCAACAGATAAGCATTGACACAAAAACGGAAAAGGCAATTCTCGTAGGCGTTGTATTACCGAATGATCGTCGCTGGGAAGTGGATGAAAGTTTATTTGAATTAAAACAATTGGCCGCCACCTCCGGCGTCCGGGTGGTAGACCAACTCACCCAGGAGCGCCAAAAGTTAAATCCGGCTTATTTTATTGGCCGCGGCAAGGTGGATGAGCTTTCCCAAATGATAGAAATGCACCAGGTAAAGTCGGTGATTTTTGATGACGATCTGACGCCTGCCCAAACACGCAATCTGGAAAAGGCGATTGATGCAAAAATAATCGATCGCAGCACATTGATTCTGGACATCTTTGCCAAGCATGCCCGCACCCGCGCGGCAAAAACCCAGGTGGAGCTGGCGCAACTGCAATATATGCTGCCGCGCCTTACGCGGCAATGGACGCACCTTTCCCGACAAGTCGGGGGTATTGGCACCAAGGGCCCCGGCGAAACTCAGCTGGAAACAGACCGCCGCCTGGTTCGTACCCGCATCGAGCACCTCCGCAAAGAGCTGGGAAAAATCGACCTGCAGCGGCAAACCCGCCGTAAAGGACGAAAAGCACGCTTCAAGGCATCGCTGATCGGCTACACCAACGTTGGCAAATCTACCCTGATGAATCTTTTCTCCGGCGCGGATGTGCTGGTTGAGAACCAGTTATTTGCAACGCTTGACCCGACTGTCCGGCAGGTACAGCTAGACAAACAGCATACGATCTTACTGAGTGATACTGTTGGCTTTATCCGCAAGCTGCCGCACCACCTGGTTGAATCGTTTAAAAGCACATTGGACGAAGCGATCGACGCCGATTTGCTGGTGCATGTTGTGGATGTTAGTCATCCGGGATTCATGGAGCAAATCCATGTTGTCAATGAAGTTTTAGAAGACATCGGCGCGAAGAAAAAGCCGGTATTGATGGTGTTTAACAAGATTGACAAGTTAAAAGAAAAAGAAATGTTAACCGGCCTCCGGAAGCAATTCCCCGAAAGTGTTTTTGTCAGCGCGACCCGCCAGATTCGCACAGAACACCTCAAAATGGAGCTGGCTCGTTTTATGGAGAAAAATTTTGTCGAATCGGAAATTTCCCTGCCCATGGTACAATCCGGCCTCGTAAACAAAATTTTCGAAATGGCAATCGTTCTGAACCAGAAATACAATGATGAAACTATTGATCTGAAGATTAAGTGCTCACCGGAGCAACTGGTCAAAATACGACGTATCGTTGACGCCAAATTAAACAGCAATGGGCGCCATTAATGTTTGCAGGATATAGTTGAACTTTAACAAACTTTCGCAGTTTTCATATTAGGATGAAGTATTTGTGCAAACAAGAAACGGTACAGTCGCAATGCTAAAAACGCTGTTTTTCCAGAGTTTGGTGTTTCTTATTTCCCTGACATCACTAGCATCGGCGCAATATGTCCGGACAAATAAATTTTCGAATGAGCAGCTGCGCCGGGCAACTTATGCGCTGGACG
>JAUIFT010000369.1 GCA_030430345.1 Calditrichia bacterium
CACTCGTCTCGGTCATTTTCTCCGGAAAACATCTTTGGACGAATTACCGCAATTTTTCAATGTGGTTAAGGGAGATATGAGCTTAGTTGGTCCCCGCCCGACCTCTTTCAGCTCTTCAACTTACGACCTTTGGCACACTGCCCGCCTTGCTTGCAAGCCCGGCATTACCGGCCTTTGGCAGGTATCCGGCAGAAATGATATCGAATTCGATGATCGCGTTCGCCTGGATGTCGACTATATGAAATACATGTCTTTTTGGCTCGATATGAAAATTATCCTGCGCACTTTTACCGCTGTGATAAATAAAGAAGGAGAATAATATGATGTTGGCTATGATTATTCTCTTTTGGGTGTCGGTCGGCACGATTATCTATGCATACGTTGGTTTTACCGCACTGGTTGTCGTTGTCGGCTGGTTGCTGAACCGCAAGGTCAAAAAAGCCCCGGTTACCCCATCGATCACTTTACTGATTGCAGCTTACAACGAAGAAAAGAACATCTCCGAAAAAGTCAAGAACTCTCTCGCACTCAATTATCCAAAAGATAAGCTGGAGATTATGGTCGCCTCCGATGGATCCAGCGACCGCACGCATGAGATTGTCTCCCAATATGAGGACCAGGGCGTTAAATTATTGCGCTTTGAGCGGCGGGGAAAAATTTTCGCACTGAATGACGCCATTGCCCGGGCAAAAGGCGAGATCATCGTTTTTTCCGATGCGAATACATTTTATGACGAGAACTCGCTGCTGAAACTCGTGGAGAACTTTGCCGATCCGGCAGTGGGTGGCGTTTGCGGTAATCAGTGCCACTTCAAAAACAAAACCCGTGATAATGCCGGGCAGGGCGAGAGTCTCTACTGGAATTATGACAAGGCATTGAAGCAATTTCAGAATCAAACCGGCAGCATTGTATCCGCGGATGGCGCTATCTATGCGATCCGGAAAGACCTCTACGAAATGCCCCCTTCCACTGCCGTTACCGACGACTTTGCAATATCCACCGGCGTGATCGAAAAGGGGTATCGCCTGGTTTTCGAAAACGATGCGCTCGCCTATGAAAATACCATGCCGGGTGCCGAAGAAGAGTTTCGCCGGAAAGTTCGCATCATGAACCGCGGTTTGCGGGGGGTAATTATGCGGAAAAAATTACTCAATCCCTTTCGTTATGGCTTTTATGCGGTTACATTGTTCAGCCACAAAGTGCTGCGGAGATTGGTGCCCTTTTTTCTCATTTTTCTGTATATTGCCAGTCTTTTTCTGGTAAATACGCATATTTTTTACACGGCGGCGGCTATTGCTCAAACTGTTTTTTACCTCTGGGCAGGCGTTAGCTATCTCATGCGCCAGAGCAATATCGGCGGTTCCAAATTGTTCTATATTCCATTTTTCTATTGCATGGCAAATTTGGCGGCATTTATTGCAGTTTTGAATATCATTGCCGGCAGAAAAATTGAATTTTGGAATCCGCAGCGCCAAAAAGCATAATTTCCCGGCAATTGCCATTTACCTGGCGTCGGGTAACCAATTTTTAAAATTAACTGAACGAAGAAGCCGGAACATACCGCGATGGCTGCTCCGGATGATAAACAGGAGGAATAATGCGTTTACTAATTGCCAGTTCTATCCATCCTCCCAAGGTGGAAGCGCTTAAGAAAGAACACGATGTTGTCTGTGCATTTAATGCGAAAGAAGACGTCCTGAAAGAAGTTATTAAAGACCGGGAAGTATTGATCTTCCGCAGTGGTGTACAAATAACCGCCGAAGTAATGGCATGTGCGCCGGATTTGAAATTGTTGATCCGGGCTGGCTCCGGTTTCGATAATGTAGACCTGAACTATGTTAAGGAAAGAGGATTGGATTTTATTCGCATTCCTGAGCCGGGTGCAAAAGCCGTTTCCGAGATGGCGTTTGGATTAATGCTGGCATTATCCCGTAATATCGTTCGCGGAGACAAACTCTGGCGTAGCGGCCGCTGGGCGAAAAAAGAGCTCACCGGATATTTACTCACCAAGAAAACGCTTGGTATCGTTGGTTGCGGCAATATCGGTACACGCACCGCAAAACTGGGCGATGCCTGGGGAATGCGCGCTATCGGCTGCGTCGAGAACCCTACCCCACCCCGCGGGAAAGAAATGATGGAGAAGAGCCACGTAGAGTTGATGGATTTTGACCAGGTTGTTGCTCAAGCGGACTATCTCTGTATTCACGTCCCGAAAAATGAGAAGACATTAAATCTGATCGACAAATCGGTGTTTGAAAAAATGAAAAAGGGATCGTACTTGATTAATCTCGCCCGCGGCGGTGTGGTCAATGAAGCGGATTTACGTGAAGCGCTGACTAGCGGTCATCTTGCCGGTGCAGGTATGGATGTTCATGAAAAAGAAGGTGAAGGAAACATCTCTCCCCTGGCAGACCTTGACAATGTTGTATTGACACCACACATTGGCGCTCAGGCGTATGATTCCCAGGAAGAAATCGGCGACAGAATTCATGAAATTTTAAATGATTTTATGGCGAAAGCTTCCGAAGAAGCCAGAAAAGAAGCAAGCGTCGCCGGCGTATAACTTTTAGCTTAAAAAATTTCAAAACAGGGATTTAAGACATGAAAAAGACAACACAATTCAGAGAGATGCTTCAGTCCAAGCAATTGGAATTCATTATGGAAGCACATAATGGTTTGAGCGCCAAGATTGTTGAAGAGGCCGGTTTTAAAGGCATCTGGGGCAGCGGACTTTCTATTTCCGCGGCAATGGGCGTTCGTGACAACAACGAAGCCAGTTGGACGCAAGTGCTGGAAGTCGTCGAATTCATGAGCGATGCGACCAGCATTCCGCTCATGCTCGATGCCGACACCGGTTATGGCAACTTTAACAATGCCCGGCGCCTGGTAAAAAAACTTGAGCAACGCAACGTCGCCGCCATGTGCATCGAAGACAAGCTCTTCCCAAAGACGAATTCTTTCATCAATAGCGAGCAGCAGCCCCTGGCCGACATTGATGAATTCTCCGGAAAGATCAAGGCAGTAAAAGATAGCCAGACCGATCCGGATTTCAACTGTGTTGCCCGGGTAGAAGCATTTATTGCCGGCTGGGGCCTGGGTGAAGCATTAAAGCGCGCGGAAGCGTATCACAATGCCGGCGCGGACGCGATTCTGATGCACAGCAAAATTAACACCGCGGACCAGATTCTTTCCTTCATGAAAGAATGGAAAGACACTTGCCCGGTGGTGATTGTTCCCACAATGTATTACGATACCCCAACCAACGTTTTTGAAGAAGCCGGCGTTAGCCTGGTTATCTGGGCAAACCACCTGCTGCGCTCCAGTATCTCTGCCATGCAGAACACCGTTAAGCAGATTTATAATGATCGCTCCCTCGCCAATGTGGAAAAAGCAATTGTGCCGGTGAAGGAGATCTTTCGCCTGCAAAATGCCCAGGAGTTGAAAGAAGCAGAGAAAAAGTTCCTGCCGCAGAAGAATGGCAAAACGGAAGAGAAGCCGGCAGAAGTTAACTAAGCTATTTTTCTTTATAAAAACTTTTAAGCCCTGTGCCATTCGCACAGGGCTTTTTTTATGCTGACAACAGTATTTCCTCTCGCTTCTGACCGGTAAGATCAGGGTATCTAACACTGTTTAAATATTAAATTTTCAATTAGATGACATACGTATCATATGCCGCTGCAGCATTTTTTATACTACTAATCTGTTACATAAAGCCGGGCGATCTGTAACATAATATTAATTTAGTGTTTTTAGCGGGATGCTGCCCCCTACCGGTATGTAGAAAATTCCTTTATATCTGGCGATTAATCCCAAACTGCCCGGAGACACAGACAAGCAGAGGCATAACATGAGAGAGCAATATCAATTTGAAAATCCGGAAAATCCGTATGCGATTGTTATCGCGCTGGACTGCTTTACCGGCCTGCAAACGGCGCGTATTCTCAACAAGCGCAAAGTGCCGGTTATCGGCATCGCCGGTAAAAAAGATCATCCTTGCGTGAAGACCAAGGCAGTTGAAAAGGTCTTTTCCGCCAACGTCGCCACGGAAGACTTTATTAATCTCCTCGAAGAAATCGGGCCATACCTGAAGCAAAAAGCGGTATTGTTTCCCTGTTCGGATATGAGTGTTTTTGAAATTTCCCGGCACCGGGAACGCCTGGCCCCCTGGTATCACATTTCCCTGCCGGCCCACAGCACGGTGGAAATGCTCATGAACAAATTTCAATTTTATTCCTTCTGCCAGAAAGAAGGCTTCCCTATTCCCGGCACCTACTTCCTGAA
>JAUIFT010000370.1 GCA_030430345.1 Calditrichia bacterium
GAAATTCCCATTCCGTTGTTTACTTCCGCACCAAGAATTCCCAGCACATGAGTGCCATGGCCTAATTCATCCCGCGGGCCTTCCAGATTTTGCGGGCCTGGTGCAAGAAAATCCTGACCAACAATAAATTTATCCGGATCGTCAAGGTCCGGATGGGACAAATTCCCATTTTCGTCGATCGGCATGCCGGAGTCCAGCAGCGAAATAAGTGCGTTAGCATTGCCGGTGCTAATGTCCCATGCTGTCAGCGCACGAACATCCGCGAAAGGTGTCCCTGCGGAAGGGGCCTGGCCGGTATTGTGCAATGCCCATTGCAGATTAAAATCCGGGTCATTGGTTTCCGCAAAGGGGCGGATCACCAGGTTCGGTAGACAAAATTCAAAATAGGGATGATTTTCCCAGGAATCTACGAGTTCGAGTGCGCTGGCCCCATCCTGAAGGCGAATTTTTCCCCAGCGCCGCTTGGGGTGAAATGCCGTTGCCAGGGCCGCATTGTTGTTAACTAGCGCCTCAGCCGCCTGTGCTGAGGAAATACCGGACTTTAATTTTAGTAGTAATTCATTAACAATATATTCTACTTCCTGCCCCTGCCATTTTCCCCGGGAGATTTTAATGGATTCGGATTGTGCGAAAGCGGCCTGTTGAAGAATTACGTAGATCATAATAAGTAATATTCCGCGAAAATTTATACTGCGTGCCATGGTGTTTCCCCTTGCATTTTTGATCTTGTTTTTCCAGTTGCGTTGGGAAACAGGTCGTGCTGATTATCTGCATCCCGGGAAAAAACTATCAAAAAAGCGGGGCAAAATATTTCACCCTGGTCGCGGATCGTTTCAGGTATGTCGTGGGTAAATGAGCGGCTGAAACCCTTATTCTATCAGGGCTACAGCAAAAATGGCGTGTTTTGAAATTATGTCGTACAGGTTTTCAATTATGTCGTACAGAGGGGAAAAGAGAGCAAATGGGCAAATGGGCAAAGATGCTCATCTGCATTTTGCCCATTTGCCCATTTGCCTATTAATCTTTTTCACGGCGATACTCGCTGGGCGTGCAGCCAAATAAATCCTGAAAGCTGCGGGTGAAATAGGCCTGACTGTTGAAGCCGACCATGTAAGCGATTTCCGCCATGTTGCCGGCATCCTGACGGATAAGAGCCGCAGCGCGCTGCAGACGAAAATTACGGATGAATTCACTGGGCGATTGATCGATTAATGCTTTTAGCTTGCGATGCAGTTGACCGCGACTCATGCCGATCTCCGCGCCAAGCGCTTCCACGTTAAAATTCTCGTCTTCCATGTGTTGTTCCAGCACTTCATTGAGCCGTTCCAGAAATACTTTTTGAGTAGAGGGCACAGTCACTTCGGCAGGACCCAGCCGCATTTCCTTGCTGAATTTCTCGCGCATTTGCTGGCGAATATTGATCAGGTTGCGAACCCGGATTTGCAACTCCTCAGGATCGAACGGTTTGGTTAAGTAATCGTCTGCGCCGAATTCCAGACCGGCAATTCTCTTCTCGCGGGCCGCGCGGGCGGTGAGAAGAACGACGGGAATATGGTTGGTCTTAATATTGTTTTTTAGCGCTTCACAGAGCTGGTAGCCATCCATTTCCGGCATCATAACATCGCTGATGACCAAATCGGGAATCATCTCCTGCGCCTTTTCCAGGCCGGCTTTCCCGTTCTCCGCCTCAATAACCTGATATTTTGCCGACAGATTTTCCCGGATGAACGTTCGTAAATCCGCATGGTCTTCTACGATTAAGATCAGGGTTGCATCTTCGATCACTGCCGTTTGCTGTGGCTCATTATTTTCAGTGCTAGTCAATGTCGGGCTATCCGTTAGAAAAGTACCAGGAGAGAGATTCTCCGCCGGCTGGTCGACCGGATCAATTATCTCATCCGGCTGTAAATGTTTTTTCCCCATGGGAAGCAGTACGGTAAAAGTGGTTGTCTGATCGACGATGCTTGTCGCGCTCACTGCGCCATGATGCAATTCTACCAGCTCTTTTACCAGGGCAAGCCCGATGCCGGTGCCTTCGTGCTTGCGAGTGTTATCGTCATCGGCCTGGTAAAAACGGTCGAATATGTTGGGAAGTTGATCTGCAGGAATCCCCGGTCCGGTATTGGAAATTCGGATTTCAATAAATTCGGAAGCAGCGCTTCGCTCAGGCAATAACTTGTCATTATCGCTGCCAACCGAGACAGCCACGCTTATCTTACCATCTGCCGGCGTAAATTTAAAAGCATTGGAAAGTATGTTATAGAATACTTGCTCAAGCTGCTCCCGGTCGAAATAAATGTTGATGGCGGTTAATCCGCTGCTGTTAGCCAGGGGGGCGTTATTAAACGCCAGGGTGATCTGTTTGCGTTCGGCCAGAGAGGAAAAGGTGGTGAATATTCTTCGCAATAACTGCGCGATATCACCATTCGCTGCCTGGAGCTTGACCGCACCCGCTTCCAGTTTAGCTAATGCCAGCAATTGATTGATCAACTGGTGTAGGCGAGTTGCATTATTGTACATCATCTCAAACTGTGGCTTCAGCGATTTCTCAATATTTTGATCCTTTATCCAGTTTTCCAAAGGACCAAGAATCAAGGTCAGCGGGGTGCGGAATTCATGAGAGATATTGGCAAAGAAACGGGATTTCATCCGGTCGACTTCCTGCAATTGTTCGCTATGCGCCAATTCCATTTCCAGTTGATGTTTCAGGCGTTGCCGGTGCAGATCGTAGCGGCGTAATGAATAAAGCACCGCCCCGGCCAGGATGAAATAAAGCAAATACGCCCACCAGGTTTGCCACCAGGGCGGCATGATGAGTATGCGCAGGGAAGCCCCGTTTTCATTCCAGATACCGTCATAATTCGATCCCTTCACGCGAAATGTATATGTGCCCGGGTCGAGATTGGTGAAGGTGGCATCCCGTTTATTTCCGGTATTAATCCAATCTTCACTGAATCCTTCCAATTTATAAGCATATTGATTTTTGCCGGGATTGGTATAATCCAGCGAAGCAAATTCGAGGGAAAAAACATTTTCATTGTATGGGAGGCGAATTGTCTGAACTTTAGTTATCGCAGTATCTAACGATACGGTCTTATTAAACTTTTTAAATCCGGTTAGAACAACCGGGGCAATATGAGATTTTTTGATAATGCTATCGGGATGAAACACTGTGAAGCCGTTATTGCCGCCGAAAAACATTTCTCCGGCAGCGTTTTGGAAATTGGCCCGGGCGTTAAACATATTACCGGGCAGGCCATCTTCTTTGTAGTAGACTTTGAACCTGTTTTCCCGGGGATTAAACACACAGAGGCCATAGTTGGTGCTGATCCATAAATTCCTGGAACCATCTTCCAGAATGCCACCGACGATATTGCCCGGCAGACCATCAGCGGTTGTATAATTGGTAAAACTAGCGGTGCTGTCCTTTAAGACCATTTTGCTTAAGCCGTTATTTGTACCTAACCAAAGCGCGCCGGATTTGTCCTCATAGAGTGTCTCAATATTATTGTCGATAAGTCCCGGTTGCTGCACTGCAGCGGAACGATAATGTGTGAATGTCCCTGTCTGTCGGTCAAATTTATTTAATCCATCCAGGGTTGCCAGCCAGAGGGCGCCGGATTTATCTTCCCTGATGGTATGGATATCGTTCGTCGGGTTCTCAGGATTGTCAGCATCATATTGGTATTGTGTGAATGTGTTCGTTTCCGGATCAAACTTATTCAAGGCTTTGGCTGATCCAACCCAGATGATGTCTTCGCTATCTAAAAAGATGGAGTTCACCCCCCGTGTGCTTAACCCGTGTTTGTCAGCGGAATCCTCCAGGTACTGCTGAAGCGGATTGCCGCTACTGTCGAAAGTAAATATTCCATTTTCGCAACCAACCCAAATTGTCCCTGAAGTATCCTGATTAATAGCATAAACAGTTTCCCGTTGCAATAAAACTTTGCCGGTTTGTTTTCTCCGATCATATAGCGTGAGGTCTATCTTGGTGCCAATCCAAAGCTGATCCCGGGATTTATCCTCATAAATAGCGGTAACTTCATTGATAAAACTGCTGCCCGGCCCTTGACCAAATCGGATGTAATTGGAAAAGGGACTTCCCGCCGGTTTAAATTTGTTAACACCGCCTCCCCAGGTACCCAGCCAGAAGATGCCGGAACGGTCTTCGTAAATGTTAAAGACGACATTGTGACTTAAACTTTTCGGATCAAGCGGATCGTAAGTGTAATCTGTTAATATATTTGTGACGGGGTCAAGTTTGTTGATG
>JAUIFT010000371.1 GCA_030430345.1 Calditrichia bacterium
AATCGGTTGCGCACCAGTATACCAGTTCCAACGGGTAACATTAACATCAGTACCGGTATTGTAAACAGCATAGACGCTCAGCCAATAAGTACCGCCGCTTAGCTCGACTGCTTCCGGCAGGGTCAATTCCAGGTTGGTAAAATTGATCCCATTGGCTGGAATCACATTTTTTACATACAACACATTCCCGGGAACGCCATTATCATTGTCATAAATTTTAATCCCAAAGGAATCCGGCAGTGTTACCTGATTAGAAAATCCTTCCGCATAAATACTGTCAATCAACCAGGTCGTCCCCTGCGGTACGACAAAATCATCTGCCGTAATCACCTGGGATGGCCCCGGTAACAGACCACCAAGTTCTGTCGAAATAATACCAGAACTGGTATCCAAAATCGCGGTATTATCCCATAGCAGATCACTTTCAATCAATACTGAAACGCCACTATTGGGATTGGGATTGGGATTTTTTACCTGCAACTCCTGAGCAAACAACTGGCTGCTAAAGGCGAGAAAAAATCCCAGAGTAATAATTCGCAATATACTCATTCGGTTCTCCTTTTATTGAGATATTAGATGGATTTATTAGGGTGTTAAGTCTTGAAACTTCCGTTACTTTCAATAGAGCGGATGAATATAACACATTCAAAGTTTATAACCGTAAAAATAATGCCAGCAAACCAATTTTCTCAAGATTGCTTCTTCATGAAAAGCAAATTTTTATATTAAAGATCCGTGAAGGTGAGTATTGATAATTCAGAAAGATTCCCCGCAGCAGGTAATTGAACCAAAATAAATATCAAATTTTTAGAGATATAATTGATAATGTAATTTTATCTACTGTATATCTCAAGGGAACAATTTATTTATTGCAATTTAATTACAATGCCGCAATGCATTTTACAGTACACCTGCTTACAATTCCGCGAACCGGCGGCATCGTTTCAGTGTGCAGCCTCCTTTAGGGCAATGACATAGGTACTATGTTCTAACGCAGAACCAATTAATCAAATGGTATAAGTCAATTATTTCCATTCATTCTGAGCCTGTCGAAGGGTGATTATCTGGACAAATTAGGATTGACAGACTCCCAGGAATAAGGTCTATTATTTCCCTTGAAATTTAAATGTTTTAATTAAAAAATATAAAGCAGGAAAAATCATCAGAACGCCGAGTATGAGGGTGTATCCGATGACAGTTAACACCTGTTCCGGGGCCTGACTGCCAAGTAAGGTAATTGGAGATGCATCTTGCAGTTGGATCGCCACCGGATATTGCGCCATTAACCAGGAAAGCAGGATTAAACCGGCCTGCGCAGCAGCGACTACACGAATCGCCTGCCAGCGTTGATTCAGGAGCAAATGCCAATATAAGAGCAAACCGGCGGTTGCGAATCCAATACCGAACAAGCTCAGCGGCTGCGCCAGAAACATCGTCAGCAGGGAAATTCCTTGCCACTCCCCGGCAGCAAAAACAACGCCTCCCATCAGCACAGTTATGGCAAGGGAAATTGCTGATTGGCGGATAAATTTTTCCTGCAGCGCCGGCGTATTGCCGGATTCCCCAATCAGAAAAGTGGCGGCAAGAAAGGCGCAAATTGCCACGGTCAACAAACCAACGGAAAGAGAAAACAGGTTTAACCAGGGCCAAAGGAATCCTTCCGGAAAACTGCCGGGATTCAGGGTAATTCTCCCCAAAATAGTTGCGCCGGCGACAGTGCCAAGAAAAAGCGGCGTCAGGAAACTGGCGGCAGCAAAGGTCCGGGCATAAACCCGCTGGGAACGATCCTTAATGGCATCATAATGCCGGAAGGCAAAGGCAGTGCCCCGGAAGATAATACCAATCAACATCAGCATAATCGGAATATGTAGAAATGTCGAAATCAGGGAATACACTTCCGGAAAGCAATTAAACAGGATAACAATGACCAAAATAAGCCAGATATGATTTGCTTCCCAAACCGGGCCAATCGCCTGATAAGTCAATGCCTCAACGGAATTTCGCTCTTCCCGGTTACTAAAAATTTCCAGAATACCGGCGCCAAAATCCGCTCCAGCGAATATCAGGTACAACACCAATGAAACAGCCAGCACAAAAACGATCCACTCATACATTTTCCACCCCCGCGACTGCATTGGACTGAATTGCCGAATAGCGTGCATTGAGCACCTGCACCTGGCGAATCATCAACCAGCAGACAATGGTGCCTAACATTGAATACAATATCATTGTTACCGCAAACATATATACAATGCCGGGCATTGGGGTTAGTGCATCAACTGTTTTCATGACGCCATATACAATCCAGGGCTGCCTCCCCACCTCGGTGACAATCCAGCCGGCTTCAACGGCAAGAAATCCCAGGGGGGATGCAAATACCAGTAAACGCAGAAACCCACGCTGCCATAAATATTCCCGGCGTTTCCAACGGATGAAAAAATACATCAGGGCAATCAGCATCAAAAATACGCCGATACCGACCATCACTTGAAAAGCAAGGTGCGTAATGAGGACCGGTGGCCAGTTTTCTTCCGGAAATGCATTCAGTCCTTTAACTTCCGCCTGGAAATCGTTAAAAGCAAGAAAGCTCAGGAAATCAGGTAAATATATTCCATAATTGACTGTCTTATTCTCTACATCAGGAATACCGCCGACCAGGAGATCCGCACCGGCTTCAGTGTGAAAGTGCGCTTCCATGGCAGCCAATTTCAAAGGTTGCCGCACGGCGATATCCTTCGCGGAGAGATCGCCGCTAATTGGTTGCAGAAAAGCAGCGACGCCTCCAAAGAACAAGGCGATTTTCAACGCCCGCCGGTGAACAGGATGTTTGGGATTTCGCAGCAGTTGCAGGGCATGAATACCGGCAACTGCAAAGCCGGTCGCTACAAAGGCAGCCAGCGTCATGTGCAGCGCCTGGGTGAACCAGGCATCGTTGAGCATAGCCGCTACCGGATCGATATTTACTGCCTGTCCGTTGACCCAGTCGAAACCGCTGGGACTGTTCATCCAGGCATTTGCCGCAACGACGAGAATGCCGGACAGAACCCCGGAAATACCGACAACAATACCGGCGGTAAAGTGCACCCAACGGTTTAATATTTTCCAGCCATAAAGGAACAGTCCGAGTGCGATTGCCTCAATGAAGAAAGCGGCGCCTTCCAGGGAAAATGGCATACCGATAATCGGCCCGGCATGTTTCATAAATCCCGGCCAAAGTAGCCCCAGCTCAAAGGAGAGCATTGTTCCGGATACCGCCCCGGTCGCAAAAAAGATAGCGACGCCTTTCGACCAGGTTTTCGTTAAATCCAGATCAATGGGCTCTCCTTTCCGCAGCCAGCGCCAATGGGCGGCTGCCATCAGAAAGGGCATCACCATGCCAATACATGCAAAAATAATATGGAATCCTAATGAAAGAGCCATCTGCAATCGCGCTGCGAGGAAGTCGGTCATATCCCACCTTTATTTTCAGGCGCAAATCTTGTTCTGTTTTTCACATATCAATTTGAATATAATCAGTGCCGCTTACAATTTACAGCAAAATATCATTCCGCTTCTCAATAATGAGTTCGGCGATTTTTAAGCGATACATCCTATCTCTTTTACAGTGGGGATGATTGGGGGAGGATGGAATATTGCCTGGAGATAATGGTAAAATTTCATCAAATACCATTTTGTTCGATAACATCCCGATACCATTTGGCGGAATCTTTCGGTATGCGGGTGCCATCGCGATAGTCGACGTAGTGGATACCAAAACGCCTGGAATATCCCAGCGCCCACTCAAAATTATCCATAAACGACCAAAGGAAATACCCTTTTAATTTTACATTTGTTTCAATCGCTTCGTGGGCAGCAGAAAGATAGCTCTGCACAAATTCAATCCGGCGTCTATCCGCCACCCGGCCATTTTGCGGCTGATCATTAAGCGATCGTCGATCCAAAGTAACAGCTTGCGAAATCCCCAGGGGACGATACTCCACTTCATATCGGTTTGCTGCCACTCCGGATCCGCACTCAACCAAACATCCTGATCTGCAAACATGCCGCCATTACCAAAGGCAGAAATTTCACCATTATTCTGCAGCCCGTTTGCCGCATACATCGTGGTATAATGATTCAGACCAAAATAATCTGCAGACCCCAGCAGCATCGCCCGCTCTTCTTCGGTGAATCGGGGAAGCCTATCGCCCAGCCGTTCGCGCATCACCTCCGGATAATCCCCTTTGTAAACCGGGTCCGCAAACCATCCAAGAAAAAATTCCAGT
>JAUIFT010000372.1 GCA_030430345.1 Calditrichia bacterium
GGGGAATATTGAACATATCGCTGGCTACTTCATCATAGCGAAAATTAAGTATCTCTAACGTCAACATTATGGAACTCAGCTATAATTATACCGAAGAATCAACGGTAACAGGTCTTTTCCACGGGGAAGTTAAATGTCAGCCGGCGATTTTAATATGGTGATGGATTTAATATATAAAAAATGTTAGGGAAGTCCAAAGAGATTTGGGCGGGCGAAGTGCGTTAAAAAAAGATACCCTGCCTAAAGAAAACGATAGACAGGGTATCTAGGGCTTTATGAGTGGGTTTTTTTCAATCGTTGCCCCGAAGGGCGGCTCAGGTTCAGCGAAAAATTTGCTGTTTTCAAATAATACTGACGTCCTGATTGCTGCTCTAAGAGTAGCGAAATAATCGGAATTTATCGTGATTCGAATCACGGAAAATCAAAGCATAATTTTCTAAAAATTTGTTTGGCGAGATTGAAAAAAAGGCCAGTTTACAACCCTGGATGTCAGTGATGCAACCGGCAGTTTTATGAGGTTTTTTTCGGCAGTTTGAATTTCAGGATTACTTCGCCGCTCTCTTTATCCAGAGTGATCGATTGCTCATCGGTGGTGAGCTCCTGCCCGGTTGCCATCTTGAACAACCCACTTAAAAATTGTAATCCCTGGTTGAGGGTGTTTTCCAGCACTTCCGGGGAGGCGCTGCCCGATGCAACACTGTTGATCTGACCATCCGTATTGGCTTCCGGGATGTTCAATACTTCCTCAGGACTCTCTTCAAAAAAAGCATTCGGTGCTTCCGCGCCTTGCATTTCCCGGTCAAACTCTTCCGCGCTATCCGGTTTAAACGGTTGTATTAGCTGCTGCACTTGTTCGATAAAAACGGAACGGCCTTTTTGGGAGAAATCCACCTCATCGGTCATATTGCCTTCTTTCAGGACCGCATCGAAAAGAGACTCTTTCAGCGCAATGCCATCCATGATGCGCTCTTCGATGCTGTTGCGGGCAACCAGGTTAATCGCGGTGATTTTGGTACTTTCCTGACCAATGCGGTGGATGCGCCCGATGCGTTGATTTTTCCGGGCGGGATTCCAGGGCAACTCAAAATTGATCACCGTGTCGGCAAACTGCAGGTTGAGGCCGGTGCCGCCCGCCTCCGAGGAAAGAAAAACCAGGCAATTGGGATCCTGTTCGAAGTTCTCGATTAATTTGCCGCGGTTTTTTACCGGTACCTCCCCGGTGAGCATTACCGATCCAATATTGTTGCTATGCAACATTTTTTCGATCAGGCGCAACATCGTTTTCCACTCGGAGAAAATGACTACTTTTTTTCCCTTTTCAACGATATTCAGTTTTTCCAGAAGAATTTCCTGCAACTCTTCCAGCTTGGGAGAAATGTTACTTTCCTTATCTAGCAAAAAAGTGGAATCGCAGATCATTCGCATACTCATGAGAATTTGCTGAATACGCTGCATGTCGTAAACGGTTTTGTGCTTCTTTTGCAGGATGGGCGCGAGCGAACGGGCCATACCGGCATGCATTTCCTGCTGCCTCGGATGGAGATTCACCGGTACGGTTACCTCCTGCACATCGGGGAGCTGATCGAGGACATTCTTCTTTTCGCGGCGAATCACCCAGTTACTCAGGCGCTCTTTCAAGCCCTGCAGATTGTAATAACCGGTAATCTTGTTTTTCTTCGATTTGTCGAAGATGCAATGGTTCATGGAAAATTCCCAAAGCGGTGCCAGTATCTCCGGATCGATAAAATTTACGATGGAGTAGAGATCGATCAGGCGATTTTCCAATGGGGTGCCGGTAATTACCAGCGAATGCTTTTTGGGGATCGCTTTTACCGCGTAGGAGGTTTTCGTTTCATAATTTTTGATCCGCTGCGCTTCGTCGAGAATAATCATATCCGGGGGATGATTGATGAGGGTGGTAACGTCCCGCATAACCGCTTCATAATTGGCGATGATAAAATATTCATCCGCAGTACGATAGATATCCTGCCGTTTTTCCCGCGGGCCTTCTACTATTATCGCCGTCTCACTACTGAATTTTTCGATCTCTTTTTTCCATTGTTGTTTTAGCGAGGCCAGGCAGATCACCAGCACTCTTTTAAAACCAAAAATCTCTTTTTTACATATCGCGGTAGTAATCGCCTGCAGGGTTTTTCCCAATCCCATTTCATCGGCGATAATGACGCCCGGCTTAAAGAGTGCAAAGCGCACGCCCTCCTGTTGATAGGGAAATAGCTCGCCATTAATTTTACTAAAATCCGGCTGCGCTGTTTGAGTAAGGTGCGCCAACTGCCGTTGCTCAAAATATTTATCGATTTTCTTCGGCACTGCCGGACGGATAAGTATTTTCTTGATATCCGCGGCTTTTTGCAGGAACTGCAGGAATTCAGAATAATTCTCCGGGCGGACATACTGATCTTCCTTAAAATGCTTTTCCAGCAATGCGGCAATATTCAAAGTGAGATCGCCTTTGTAAAAATAGGTAATATGATAATCGTTTAGCGGATCACAGTAGATTTCCACAAAGGGAAACGGCTGACTCTGGGTGAGTTTTTTTACCGGCAGTTTTTTGCTGAGTTGCCGAAGGGTATATATCAAATGTTTGCAGGTGCCCAGTTTGTTGGTGCGATAGTCCGGGCAGGAGCAGTATCCCTGCCGTTTATCGAAATCGCGAATGGTAATTTCATAAATCCGGTTTGCTTCCGTCTTCAGCTGATGGATGCCGTAAATATTGTCAGCGTGGATCAGTTGAAAATTTTCGGAGGTGGCCCGTTCTTCCCGTTCCTTTAATACCCGTTTAATCATCTCTTCCCGGGTGTAGGGCACGCCTTCTCCGCTGGTTTCGCTTTCCTCTGCTTCCTGATGTTGCTCGTACAGATATAACAACGCGGCGGCGGCATGATGGCAGCAGCGCAACAGGGAGGCGCAATTACATTTGTGAGCAAGGGTATTCCCAACTGTAGAGATCTGCACATCATAATCTTCGAAGCGATCTTCCACCGTAAAACGAAAACGGTGCTCGTCCCGGGTAGTGAGGGAGCACATCTCCATTTTCAGTAATTGTTGGCCGCGGTGAAAGGTGATGTTAGAACGGATATATTCCGATTTCAGCAAATCCAATGGTGGAAATGGCGGATCGAATTTCATGAAAAACCTCTTTAAAATGTCCAATAATTAATATTCAATATCCAATGATCAATGCCAAGAAAAGATGGGTTTACTTCTACATTCTACATTGAAAATTGGATATTTTCCCTACCGGATAATAAACGCGATGAGCGGATGAGGGAAAATATCCTTGCTAATGGCAAATTCATACATGCCCTCAGCGTTTTTAATTTGCCGGATTTCCGTCGATAGTCCATTGCTATAAAATGCATCGAGGGTGGCGGAGTATAGATTGAACAGTTTCACCTCGTCCGCGGTCATTTCCAGTAAATATTGCTCGCTTTGGTAGGGGATGTCGGGAAAAATTTCCGCAAATTCCTGACTGTTAAAATGCTTGAGAGGCGCCGGAGGAGTTAAGCGGATGCCCCCTTTTAAATGAAAAATATAGCTGGTTTCGCTTTCCCAAATTTTTCCCCAATCCCCGGAGAGGATCGGCTGAACATCCGGAATCTCCGGAAAAGTAATCTGGGCGGTCTGGTCAAACTTGTTAAGGTAATTTATAAATTCGCTGGAGTCCGGTAGTTGACTGAGCGTGAGTGGTCTGCCGCGATGGCGGGTGTTGGTGCCGCTGTGCTTGCGATAAAAAGCGAGGTATTTTTTCAGCGGCCAACTGTCCAGTAAAAAACGATTATAAATCCCGCTTAAGGGATAACTTAACGAGGGGTTATTATCCTGAAACTGCTGTAACGAGATAATCTCGCTGTACTTCAGAAAACCGGATTGCTGCAAAAAAGCGCCGATTTCGTTGATCACCTGTGGCGATTTACCGCCGCGTCCCCCCATGGCGCAGGCAAATCCTTCCTGAAAAAATGGATGGGTGTATAACGGCAGTTTTTGCAGCTTGAAGTTAATTAAGAGATGGGCCACTTCGTGCTGATGATTGTTGAATGTGCTTGCAATGTAGTCGTTGGCAAGCAGGTAAATGCCCCGGGATTCAAAGCCGGTGATGGCTTTCATTTCGTCGGTATTGTGGCAGAGCAGGTAGATAATCTTTTCTTTTTGCAAAATTTCCCGCTGCTCATCGGCGTATTCCAATCGGGTAATGAGACTATCGGTGAAAGCGTCCAGCAGACCGGCCGCATAGTTGTTAAAAT
>JAUIFT010000373.1 GCA_030430345.1 Calditrichia bacterium
TTATTGCTATGTAGTTACCCTTGTTTAAAGAACGCGGGGAGGGACTCAAACCCACATTCTGTATCATCCGAATCGGATTTTGAGTCCTGAGAAAGTCAGCGATAGGTCAGCACACTGTTGTAAATAATAGGGTTTCTTAAGTGGTAAATGATTATACTTAGTGACATTTCCATAGATCTTAACAAGATATAAAACAACAGATTACATTGAATTATTTATACTTAACAGTCTATCTAATATTGGACTTCTAATCTGTAGGTCGAAGGTTCGAATCCTTTCGGGCTCACTTTTAAAAGGCTTCAAGATTTTCTTGAAGCCTTTTTGTTTAACAGTCAGCTTTCCCCGACGCCCGGATAAGTATTTCTCCCCCTTGATAGTTTCTCCTGCTGTCGCTAACTTCTCCCAATATTTAAAAATGAGGGGATTATGAAAATTCGTTTTATCCTGATATTGGTGATTTCTTGCTGCATCTTACTTCTTATCGTTGGATGTGCAGCTCAGAAAACAGACGTTAGGGAGACAGCAGTGCAGGCAATTCCAAAAGTTGAAAGAGAATTTCGGGCGGCCTGGATCGCTTCGGTAGCCAATATCAACTGGCCGAGCAAACCGGGGCTGAGTAGCGAAGCACAAAAAGAAGAAGCGCTTGTTTTGCTAGATTTACTTAAGGATCATCATTTTAATGCCGCGATCCTACAAATCCGTCCCCAATGTGACGCGCTCTATCCCAGCGAACTGGAACCCTGGTCTTACTACTTAACTGGTCAGCAGGGCAAAGCGCCTGAACCTTTTTACGATCCCCTGAAATTCTGGGTTGAACAGGCCCATCTTCGCGGCATCGAATTACATGTCTGGTTTAATCCATACCGGGCGCATCATGTCAGCGGCAAAGAAGTCACCGAGTTTTCCATTGTGAAGAAACGCCCGGAACTTGTCGTGAAATTGAAAAGCGGCTACTACTGGATGGACCCGGCAAATCCGCAGACGCAGGATCATTCCTACGCGGTAGTGATGGATGTCGTGAAACGATATGACATTGATGGCGTTCATTTTGATGATTATTTCTACCCCTATCCTTCCTACAACGACAATGAAGATTTTCCCGATGACGCTTCCTGGGCGGCATATCAGCAGACGGGCGGCAAATTGTCCCGCGGCGACTGGCGGCGGGAGGCGGTCAATATTTTTATCAAACGGGTTTATGAGGGTATCAAGCAGGAAAAACCGTATGTTAAATTTGGCTTGAGTCCATTTGGTATTTGGCGCCCAAATAATCCGGCATCCATTCAGGGATTTGATCAATACGAGAAACTGTATGCCGACGCGCGGCTGTGGCTAAATGAAGGCTGGATCGATTACTGGACGCCGCAATTATACTGGCCGGTGAACCAGATTCCGCAGAGTTATCCGGTTTTACTAGGATGGTGGGAGCAGGAGAACAAGAAAAAAAGGCACATTTGGCCAGGGATGAGCATCGGTCGGTTGCAGGGCGAAAAAAGGGTGGATGAAACGATCAACCAAATTATGATCACGCGGGGAATACTGCCCGGGAATCCCGGTAATGTGCATTGGAGCATTGGTCCGTTATTGAATGACGCCAGGCTGGCTCAGTCAATTTTGCAAGGTCCCTACAAACGGCAAGCGCTGGTGCCGGCTTCCCCCTGGCTGGATAACACACCACCGGAAGTGCCCCGCTTAAAAACTGCCATAGAAAACGACAGCCTCATCGTTACCTGGTCGCATAAAAACGCAAGGGATGTGTTTCATTGGGCCATTGTTTACCAGTATGGTGACCGCTGGAATTATAAAATTCTGAGTCAGCAGAAACGCTCAATATCTTTTCCGCTGTTCGTTTTGAAAAACAGTGATATTCGAAAAGATTCGCTGACTGAAAATAATATAGCGGCTCTGCTCAATCCGATCTCCAAAATCGCTGTATCCGCGGTTGACCGGCTGGGTAATGAAAGTGCGCCGGTGCAGGCATCCATTCCGGAGTTTTCAGCGAAACAAATCGCTTCGATTGACAATCTTTTCCCGGCGGCAGTCGGCTATTTCCATCTGGCATTTTTGGATTCTGTTTATGAGAATTACCAATTCTGTAATATTCCGGCTGAAAAATTAAAGAATAAACAGGTGATCGGTTTACTGCAAAAATTAGCGGAGCAATTCCCTGAAGACTTTCACTATGAGCAAGTCGGACAATCCGTGCAAGGCCGCCCCATTCACCTGGTTCGGATGGGAACAGGCAAAACAAAAATTTTGCTCTGGAGCCAAATGCACGGCAATGAACCGACCGCCACGGCGGCACTCTTCGACATTTTTTATTATCTCTTGAAAAATCGGGAAACGCCGTTTGTTCAGAATATCCTGAAAAACATAACAATTTTGGCCGTGCCGATGCTCAATCCGGATGGCGCTGAAAAATTTGCGCGCAGAAATGCCCAGGGGATCGATATCAATCGGGATGCGCGGGATTTGCAATCGCCGGAAGGCAGACTTTTATTTCAGTTAAAGGAGCAATATCAGCCAGCGTTTGGCTTCAACTTGCATGATCAGGATGCGCGGCGAACGGTTGGCAGCAGCAACAAATTGGCGGCTATAGCGCTGATGGCCCCTCCGTTTGATGCCAGAGATCGCGATAATCCGGTGCGGATTCGCGCGAAAAAAATCGCTGCTGTTATCCGGCAGGCGTTGGCGCCCCACATCTCCGGCCATATTGCAAAATATGATGCGGATTATATGCCCCGTGCTTTTGGTGATTCCATGCAAAATTGGGGGGTGAGTACTGTTTTAATTGAATCCGGCGGCTGGGAGGAAAATCGCACTGAATTCCTGGAAAAGATGAATTTTATCGCGCTGCTATCTTCTTTTAAGGCCATTGCCGATGGCAGCTATCAACAAGCAAACGTCTCTGCCTACGAATCATTGCCGGAAAACGGGAGAAGAATCTACGACCTGATCATCCGTGATGTCAGCGTTATTGATGGCAGCGGCATCCCGCCCTTCCGCGCGGATATTGCCATCAACTATCATAATAATACCGGCACTATCGCGGATATCGGCGATCTGGATATTTTTGCGGCAAAAGAAACGATTGATGGAGAAGCGCTGACCTTAACACCGGGGCTCACCGGCGTCGTTCATCACTCGCCAGCAAACGGTGATGCCTTTATTCGTAAATCAAAAGAGATGATTAAAGCAGGATTTACCACGATTCTGTTAATGCTGGAAAAAGAAGCCCTTAAAAATTCCCTATCCTTGAAACAGCTGATTGCAACAAACAACATCCCGGCGAACCTGGGAGGTGTTTTATATTTAAATCAAAAATTGCTTTCTCCGGGAGAGACCTTGCAAATGCTGCGCTATATGGGAAAAGACATGATCGGTATGACAGGTGATCAGGATGCACTGAAAACATTCGATCCCAGCGGAATTATTAACAAACCGGCAATACCAATAACAGCAGTGAATCAAACGAAAACGCTAAGATCGCTGGATTCTCAGGCCATTCAGACATTGACTTCCGATCAAACCACACAGTGGAAAATACCCCGGCGCGGGAAGATTCGGAGCGGACAAATCGCTGACTTCATCCTATTTTCAACATCTGCCGATTCGCTTCCGGTCATCGATACTATCTTCCTGAAAGGCCAGCGAGTATGGCAGCAGGGAGAATGGATACAGGCGCCGGTAAGCGGAGAGCGCTGGCTGCCGTTTTAATGATTTACCGGAACATTCAGAAACACCCGAACGCAGAAAGGCTGGCACGCTGAAATGGCAGTATGTTGAAGGGAAACTAAAAATTGATATCTCGGATATCACCTATAATCAAATGCCTGGACATTTAAAATCAGCAACAGCGGTCTGCTTCCGTAAACCTTAATAAGAATATCTGAACTGCCATCTCGGTATTTTCCGGTTATGGCAGTTCCACAACGCCCCGGATATTCCAGTTGATATCAATATTGGTGCGGGTGTTCAGCGGAATCCAGTTGTTGTCAGAATTCGCGAAGAGCCAGTCGCCATCCGTTACTGCCGGACCAGGATCACAGCCGAGCACTGCCCGGGTATCGCTGTGGGAAAATTCAATACTGATCCAAAGATCATCACCGGATAAGGTCAGCGGACTGGATAATTCGTGCGCATTCCATCCCTGAGCGCTGGTATTAGAAAGCACATTCGCACTATAAAGCAGTTCCCCCGGCTCACCCGCACTATTCGGACCATATACTTTCACTCTGCAGGCCGCCGGCATTTGCACGAT
>JAUIFT010000374.1 GCA_030430345.1 Calditrichia bacterium
ATGAAACTGACGTTGGATACCAGCGAGCAATTCGTTTCCGCAACAATATTTGGCAAAGATCCTGAAGGCAAAGACCTGGAAATTCAATCCCGGGAAGTGGATGCCAACTCGCAGGGCAACATCAGCGTGCAAAGACTGGCGGAAACCATTGACGATAATACAAAGCGGCTATATGCGGATCAACCAGCCAGCAAAACCGCGTTACAAAACCAGGTCAACGCTGCGTTGCTCTTTTCCCGGCTACGGCGCTTTTACGGCTATGTAAAAGTCCTGGGCACTGCCCGGGTGAAGCCAAATACACTGCTTTCTATCGATGGCCTTGGGGCCCGGTATAATGGTGATGCATTCGTCAGCGGCGTTAAGCATTATATCCGGGCTGGAAATTGGTTCACCCGAATAGAAATTGGCTACCCGAAAAACAGATAGCCGGGAATTCCTCACAGGCAAATTACTGAGTTATATACTCCGCAAACAAATTGCAACTTCCCGCCGAAAAAGCCGGTAGTCTTTCCGAGCGATGCGCACAATTAGCAGAAATGGACAAATCTTATGAAAACCCCATTCAGCAGTTTTTCCCCGCCTTTTTTCCAGTTATATTTTGGCACTATTTTTAGGTAGCGTTTCCAAAACGCCGTTCTCGCCCAATGCACTATTAATTGGGGGAAATGCTTTAAGCATCTCTAAACAATCTCATTTGTCCATAAGCAGAAAATTATTCTGGAGGAAACGTATGTCTAGTTGTCGCACAAACAAGCCTGCATTTCATCTTAAAAAATATATAATCCTTATCTGCCTATTTTTTTTCTGCCTGATCCCGCAGGGGGTAACCGGGCAAGAATTGGTGCTAAGCAAAAAATATTCGAATACGCTTTATGATGTCGATATCGACCCGGAAGGCACCCGGGCGTTTATTGCCGGAAAAGACTCGCTGGCAAGAGTAATTAGCCTTTCCGGAGAAGAATTACAGATTTTCAGCGGCCATGAACATTCGATTTCTTCCGTAAAATATATACCGACTCAAAACACTGTTTTAACAGGTAGTTATGACGCCAGCGCCATTTTGTGGAATATAGAAGGAGAAATTCTGACCAGGTTCATCGGCCATAAAAATGCAGTAATAAACATTGATGCAACGGATAAACTGGTTGGCACAGCCAGCCGGGATAAAACTGCAAAAATCTGGGATCATAAAGGGAAGTTATTACAAACCCTGACGGGACATTACAAGCCGTTGAATAGCATCAAATTTTTAGAGGAAAAAGGCTGGATTTTGACTGGTGGGGATGATGCAACCGTAAAGATATGGCGTTTGAAAGGGGAGTTATTAACCAGCTCAGTGCAGCTGGATGCTGGTGTGCGGACTATTGCAGTAGCGCCGGGTGAGCAGCGAGTTTATGCCGGCTTGCGGGATGGGACAATTTCTGTGCTGGATTATCAAGGTAATTTGGAGCGTAGTTTCGATCCGCATAATGAGATGGTCAGCGAAATTATCGTGCTGGCCCATGAGAACCTGTTGATATCCTGTGCTGGCGATAGAAAAATTGTTTTCTCCCATCTGAGCGGAAAATTCCTGCGGTCAATCGATGCGCATCAATCGTATGTTTCCGGCATCGCACATGCCAACAATATACTGCTTTCCACCAGTGGGGATAGTCGTCTGAAAGTATGGCGTTTAGAGTAAACACAAGGAGAAACCATGGGGTTTAATCGTCAATTTAAACTTTACGCACTGGCAGTAGTAATCTTGCTTTCGATTCATAGTTTTGGTCAGAGCGTTGCAGAAGAGAAGCAGCAGTTAACCGAGATTGTCCTGGCATATCATCAGGGGTTTATCGATGGGGATAGCGCACGGACCGCCGGCGCACTTTCCGATGGTATTATGATGTTTAATGGCAATGCTTCGGACGATCCGCTTGATTGGCAGGCACATCTCTATTTTAGCGGTGATACCCTGCACCAGTGGGTTAAAGATATGATTACCTTTGCCAGCCCGCATCAGAATAAGATTGAATTTCTCAATATCCATATCCGCAATGGCGCAGCTGTCGTGGTAACATCCGAAACTGGCAGCAATAAATTTCGCAGTTGGAAAGATGAGAAAGTCGTTTATCTTTTAGGAAAAACAGCCGGGCGCTGGAAACTGAGCGGATTTTTTATGCGTGATGGTAAAAATCCGGAGTAGCCCTATTGTGAAGAATAGAAATTGAGGGGTGTTATGGCAGGTAGATCTACGATACCGCTATTCTGGTTTCGCTGGTTATATGCGGTGGTTGTCGGTGTGATGTTATTTGGTATCTTTATGTTCTTGACAGCGGATTTGGCAAAAGCATTTTTCGGCACTTTGTTTTACGCCGATGCTTCGCTGATTGATACCCGTTTTACGGCTGAAGGCGTCAGGTATATTGAACTCATGCACGGGGTCACCGGTGCGGTGATCCTGGGATGGGCGGCGGCGCTGTTCCTGGTGCTGAAAGGGCCATTCCGGCGCGCTGAACGGGAAGGATGGCTTATCTTTGCAATTTCCCTGGCAATTTGGTACGTGCCGGATACAATCATTTCCCTGTCCTCCGGTTTCTGGCAAAATGCCCTGCTCAACCTGGTATTCGCCGTCTTATTTGCGATTCCGCTGGCGGCTACTTATCAGTATTTTCCAAAGCATAAATAACGATCGGTTAGCAGCGGCTTACGGGGGTTATATCGTATTTTCGGCGGCGCTGGCCAGTTTATAAAATTCCCCGGCATTGGCCAGCAATCTCTCGGCGTCTCCCACTTCCGCCACCCGGCCGTTTTTCATTACAATTATCTGATCTGCCCCCTGAATCGTAGAAAGCCGATGGGCAATAATGATCACCGTTCGCCCGGCACTAAGTTCCCGAACCGCTTTGTGAATGCGTTGTTCGGTGACGGTATCCAGGGAACTGGTGGCCTCATCGAGAATCAAAATTTCCGGGTCGCGGATAATCGCCCGGGCTATAGCCAGACGCTGCCGTTGCCCCCCGGAAAGCTGCACGCCCCGTTCGCCGATCATTGTCTCATAGCCGTCCGGCATCGCGGTGATAAATTCATGCGCGCCGGCTTTTTCCGCAGCAGCAATTATCGCCGCGTCTGAAGGCGTCTTCTCTAATCCAAAAGCAACATTGTATTTAACGCTATTATTGAACAGGTAAGTATCCTGACTAACAATGCCGATTCGGGCATGGTAGGAAGCCAGTTGAAAGCTTTGCAATGATTGCCCATCGATGGTAATTTCCCCTTTACAGGGATCATAAAGCCGTTGCAACAATCCCACCATCGTCGATTTCCCGGAGCCGGAATCACCGACGATGGCGGTAGTTTTTCCAGCCGGAAAAACCACATTAACCCCCTGCAAAATACCCGGTTTTTCGGCATCATAATGAAAACTAACATTGCTAAAGCGGATTTCTTCCTGCAATTTCCGATAGTTCTTTTGCCCGTCCGGCAGAATAGTTTTATCGTGTACCTGTAGTAAATCGTATACCAGACCAACATAGGACCAGCGGCTGTTGATCTCTCCCCGCTGGGAATTCAGATGCTTCACCAGCGGCACCATTCGTAACAGGATATAAACAAAAGGAAGCATTTCCGCTAACATCAACGGGGTATTCATATCATACATATGCAACGCCCCCCAAAACAAGACAGCAATGGCTAGAGACGCAACGATATCAGTTAAGGGGTTTAATAAAAACACCCGGAAGTTACGCTTGAATTCCGCCTGGCGCACCGCATTGACATTAGCGATCATCTGTTCGGCCTGCGCAGTTTCCTGGCTATAGGATTTAATAATTGCGATGCCCCCTAAAACCTCATGAATCACCCGCATGAAGCGTCGCTCGGCACTCGCGGACGTTTCCCCAATCCCCCGAAAGGTTCGGGTGTAATAAACGATCAAAACGACAAAAATACTGCCGATCGCAAACGTCAGCAGCGTCAGTTCCCAGGACAGTAGAAAAAGCATGCTAAATAATACCAGCAGGGTAACCGCGTTAGCGAAGAACTCGATCGCCATCCGCAGCAGAAAATCCACTTTCGCTGTGTTGTTGATGGTTTTTTCGATCAATTCACCGGGGCTGGTCCGATGATAATAATCGATGCTCACCCGCATCAGCAGGCGAATGATGTTTTCCCGAAGGTCTGCAACGGCCCGGGATGATAGCCAATAGCCCAGCCGAATGGATAATGTCATGAACAAATTTTTAAGTATAATAGCAGCGATTACCAGACTGATAACCGCCA
>JAUIFT010000375.1 GCA_030430345.1 Calditrichia bacterium
ATTATCTGAAAACTCATTATGGTGAAGATGAATTTTTTCAAAATACCCGTACGGTCCTAACCGTACACAACTTCAATGATCAGGGTATTTTTTCAGCGGACATGCTCAACAAAATTGATATTCCGGAATCGATGGTCGCCCCTGGCGAACCACTGGAGTTAAACGGAAAACTGAATATGTTGAAAGCCGGCCTGGTTTACGCGGACATCATCAATACTACCAGCCAGTTTAGCGCAGATGCCATATTGAGTGATGCCGCGCTCGCTTATGGCCTTGGGGATACCCTGGACGCTCGCGGCAACGACCTTCACGCTATTCTCAACGGCACAGATTATGATGAATGGGATCCGGAAAACGACCAGCACCTCAGTGCTGTTTACTCGGTGGAATCTCTAAATGAAAAATATGCCAACAAGGTCGAAATATGCAACGAATTTGGCCTCCCCCCTGACCGCGATACGCCATTATTGGCTATTATGCCAGAGCCGAATAACACGCCAACGCTTGGTCCGGTTATCGAAACCCTGGAAGAGATGCTTAAGTCTCCGCTGCAATTACTGGTAATGGAAGCCCGTCCTTCCAAGCATAGTAGCGCCTTTGCCCGACTGGCCGAGGAACACCCTGAACAGGTTATTTTTTACGAGCGCTATGATACCCGGTTGTCTCACTTACTGACCGCCGGCGCGGACATAATTTTGATGACTGCGGATTCGGAGATTGGCCGCCCGCATCATCTCAATGGCCTGCGCTATGGTACAATTCCGGTTGTGTTACGCAGCGGCGGACTTGCCGATGCAGTGCGGGATTATAGCGAGGAAGATGGGAACGGATTTGTCTTCGATAAAGCCGACAAAAAATCGATAACTGCGGCGCTTAAAGCAGCGATGAAACTTTATAAGGATAAAGATGCCTGGGCTGGCCTGCAAGCTGTTGGCATGGAAGAAAATTATTCCTGGGAAATGACCGCTTCGCAGTATTTTCAGCTTTATGATATGGCTTCCATGAAATAATCAAACTTTCTATCCTATCTGATGACGGCAATAAAAAAGGCCCGGATCATCCCTGATCCAGGCCGGTCATCTCTTAGAGGAAAATCTGTATTTCTGCCTAATCTTTCGCTTTCCGAATTTCCATAAAAACCAAATTCTTGTAAGAATCGCGAAAGATTCGCACTTTTTTCATCTGTTTTCGCTCGATATCAACGGTTAATTGATGCATATCGAACTCGTCCCGGTAAATCAGGAACCAGTCCATATAAGCTTCCATATAACCGATATTGTAAAGATTCGGGGAGAAGTTGACCAGCAACATCACCCCTCCGGGCTTGAGCATATCAAACATAATTCGCGTCATTCGCCGGGCAGTGGGCTGAGCCAGATAGTCAAACAATCCCAATGAATAAACCAGATCCATATCCTGAAATTGTCCTTTATCCCGTAGTAATTCACTCACGGACCCTTTGATGGGACGTACCTGCCCATTACCAAAAGCACTCTCGACGACAGCCAGGCTTTTTTCGTCCTGATCGAAAGCGATCAATTCGCCGATCTCCTTCGTTTGCACCGCCCGGGAGCGCAGTCCTTCCCGTAAATGCCCGCAGGCTATGGAAAGAATGCGCGGGGCTTCTGCTTCCCGGCTGATCTTGTCGATCAGGTTCGCGGCGATGACGAGACGTTCCCGCACACTGGCACAGCCCGGTGTTGCCAGCTCGTACTGGTAAACGTCGTTCAGTGTTAATATTTCTTCCACCGGGGTAACATCCGATGCATAAATATAGTCCATCATCACCGCATCACCGGCATAGCCGCGGGGCTTGTGGAACGCCCGATGGGTAAATGGGGATTCATGGACAATCTTCTTTAAGGGATGCTTGCGGCAATTCCCTCGCACAAATTGCTGCCAGTTATGCGGAGATAACTGGCGCAGCTTTAACAAACCAAACATTAACTTATCCATGCCTTCAGATACTGCCGACTCATTCAGCAGTTCATAGACATCATCCAGCAACGGTTGGCCAATTTGGTCAATTGCGTACATAACGTCCTCCAATCTAGTTTAATCTCTCCAGAGATGCGCTAAAGAAGAGGGAATTCACCAACAATTTTTCTCATGACGTTGTAAATCACTTATTTTTTCAGAAATTCATCTCATTTCCGGAAACTATTTCTGCAAAATTGAATATTCAATTAAGGGCAGATGTGCTGCGCAAAGCGAAACCGAACGAAGAACCTCCGATGACTGAACTATTACTAAATTATTCCAGTACCTTAATGATCCTGACACTGGTGCAGTGTGCAATCTTCTTTCTATTTCTCTTTACCCAAAAAAGTGGGAATCGGATTAGCAACCGCATATTGGCATCTTACCTGCTGATTATTTTTCTCTCGGTATTTCACAATCTCTATTTTCGCATGGAGCTGCAGTCTTACCTACCGCATCTTGCCTACCAGGGATTGAAAGTTATCTACCTGAGCGCACCGGCCTTATATTTTTACACCAAATCCCTTACCCGCGATGATTTCCGTTTCAAAGCATTGGATCTGCTGCACCTGCTGCCATTTATCATCTTTTCCCTGACCCTGCTGATCTTATTCGATTTAAAGAGCCTTCCGGATAAAATGGCGATCCTTGAACGGCGCGCGTTTCTTTTTAGCGCAACGGTTTCGTCATTATTGTTGCTCGCTTATTATCTCCAGCTGATTATTTACCTCATTCTTTCCCTGCGGATTCTCCATCGCTATCAAATGCGCATACGCCAGGTTTATTCGGCAACTGAGCACATTAACCTATCCTGGCTGCGATTCGTCCTATACGGTTTTCTGATTATCTGGATGTTCGATGTCAGCATGCTTTTCATTAAAAATATGTATAGCGACTGGCGAATTATCTATCGCTACCTGGAAGCAATTTCCCGCACTTACACTTTTAGCTATATCCTGATCTTCGTTTTCAAAGGGCTGAAACACCCGCAAATTTTTCATAGCAGTAGTAATGAAGCCTTAACTGCCAAATATGCAAATTCGCCTTTAACCGCGGCGATGAAAGACACCTACCTGGAAAAACTGCTGACGTATATGGAAACCGAACGCCCGTATTTAAACCCGGCGCTTTCTATCAACCAGGTCGCTGAGGCGCTGGGCATTTTACCCAAATACCTCTCGCAGATTATCAACGAGCAACTGGGGAAAAATTTCTTCGATTTTATCAATAGCTATCGAATTGAAGAAGCGAAAAAAATGCTTCGGGAAAACAAGCAGCAACGCTTAACCGTGCTGGAAATTCTTTATGAAGTCGGCTTCAATTCAAAATCCTCTTTTAATACAGCCTTCAAAAAAGCGACCGGGCAAACCCCCTCGCAGTTCCGTTCAAGTGCTTTTCTGAAACCCACTTTTACCTCCTGATAATCCATCATCCGGCTATTTTCAGGCCTCACCCGGTGTCGTAAAAAATTCAAAAAAGGGTTCGATTTCCTGAATTCCGACGACAAAACGGCTTTATCCGGCTATTTTCCTTCGCAAACAATCATTACCGGCATCGTCAGCACCTGTTGACCGCGCCGGCATTTATTAACTTTGTTTACGGAGGTTTTTATGTATAACCGAAACCAATACCAGGCATCTCTTTTCAGTGTTTCAAGAACGATGCTGCTGCTATTCCTATCTATTACGACCGGCCTTCTCGCACAAAACTTTACACAGATCACCAGCGGCGCCGTGGTTAAAGACGGCGGGCATTCGATCGGCTGTAGCTGGGCCGACTATGATAATGATGGCGATCTCGATCTTTATGTTACCAACGGCATCGTGAATGGGCAGGAAGCAAATTTTCTCTACAAAAACCAGGGAGATGGGACATTCGTCCGGGATACAACATCCGCACTGGTCGCCGATCGTCAGTTCTCGGAAAGCAGCAGTTGGGGCGATTATAACAATGATGGCTGGATCGATATCTTTGTTGGGAATTCTCATTGGGGCGGCACATCCTTTATCGACTTTCTATTTCAGAATCAATCCAATGGTAATTTTCAGAAGATTACCGATGGTACCATCGTTAATACTGCCATCGATTCCCGGAGCATCGCCTGGGGCGATTATAACAATGATGGCTATATCGACATGTTTATTGCCAATGAAGCCGGCTTAAACTACCTCTATAAAAACGATAATGGCACTGGGTTTACCCGCATCACCGGGGGGACAATCACCAGCGGCATTCGCGCCTCCGCCGGCTGCGCCTGGGCCGATTATGATCATGAC
>JAUIFT010000376.1 GCA_030430345.1 Calditrichia bacterium
GAGAAGCAGCACGCGCACAACGTCAGGCCGAGAGGCAAACACGATGGACCAACCATGCCAACACAACAACTGAAGCTGCCCCAGAACGCAAAAAAGCGTCAAAGGAAGAGCAGCTTAAAATTCTAAACATGGTTGAAAATGGGGTCATTTCACCAGAAGAAGCGAATACGTTGTTAGATGCGTTAGAAAAATAAAGGTAGAAAAAGAAGTTGCTGCGATCAAAGCCGGCGAAGCGGCCGAAAAAGGCGAACCAGGTGAGGAGCCCGCAGAAGACGGCGTTGAACTGCAATCCCGAACCGCCCTATTGCTTGGCGGATTGATACTAATCGATTTACCCGGATCCCCCACGCTGGTTTTCAGCCCAACGTATGCGCAGAAAGGGAGTAAAATTTCCGGGTCGGTTCAGGATCCGTCCCTGGGACTCATCGACACTGAACAGGTATGGAAGCTGACTTATCTGGATATTCCGGTGCTTTTCCGCTTCAATTTTCAAAGCGAGTCTAAATCTCAGCCCTATGTTTTTATTGGCCCGAACATTGGTTTCCTGGTCAGCGCGAAAGTCGGTGTGGAAAGTGTCTCAATCGACGGCGTGCCCCAGGATATCCGGGATGAAGATGTTGACATCAAGGAATTTTTTAAGAGCACCGATTTCGGATTAAACCTGGGGGGCGGACTAACCCTTCCATTTGGTAATAACAGCATATTTTTGGAAGCGGCTTATAATCTCGGCATCGCTAATATTGGAGAGATTCCCGAGGGGGAAGAAGGCTCGGTTAAAAATCGGGGACTCCAGCTTAAGGGAGGCATTTTATTCCCGCTGGGCAAATAGAAACAGCATCGTCGCAGATAATGAATATATTCAGATGCTGTTTAACAAAGTGGTTCAGCCGGTGCCAGGGAGTGAGTTTGTAAAAAGTGTTAAATTGGTGCATGTCGGAAAAGTCATCTATGCACCATCCATTTTGATGAAAGCTTTTACCCGAAAGGCAAAGAAGCATGTCGCTTGAATCTTTACTATACGCTGTTGTCTTTCTCCTGTTTGGGTTTTGGGTATTCCGTATTGTCGTCAGGCACGATTATCTCAATAAATCTAAATTGACGCCGCTGTCCTATATACTGGAAATCCTTATTTTCGCCACGCACGCAAACTTAAGCTATTTGTTTATGCCGGCAAAATGGCCGGGCTTTCCCTCATTACCTGCCAATACAACACTCACTGGTATTGCGCTGCTTCTTTTTTGCGCCGGTGCTGGAATTCTGTGCTTTGCCTGGTTTGGGTTAGGAAGCGGGAGGAGTCTTGGTCAGGACAAAAATGAATTAAATACGACCGGGCTATATCAGTATTCCCGCAATCCGCAATTGGTTGGGTATGGTTTAATATTAGCTTGCCTGCCGGTCTTGTATTTTTCCTGGGTTTCAGTTATTTGGCTCTTGGAATATGTGATAATATCGTATTTCATGATAAAGACCGAAGAGGAATTTCTTCAGTTAAAATATGGTAAAGCATACGAAGCATATTGCCGTGCAGTGCCAAGAGTGTTTAAATTGGTGTAAAGTTACCGGAGAGAAAAGGTTGAAGATGAAGTTTTACAATGACCCGGCAAAGGTTGATGAATATGAAAAAATGTGCGCGGATTATAGTGGCGAAGATCTGTACAACGTTTTAGCAAAGCATCTCAAAAAGGAAGCGACGCTATTGGAATTAGGATGCGGACCGGGCAATGATATTGCCAATTTGCGCAAAGAATATGCTGTTACCGGATCGGATCTATCGGATGAATTCCTGCAGCGCTGCCGGAATAGATTTGCTGATTTACCATTTTTGAAGTTAGATGCGGTATCGATTAACACAGATCAAAGGTTCGATTGTATCTTTTCCAATAAGGTGCTGCACCATTTAACAGTTGCAGCGTTGGAAAAATCATTGCGCCGCCAGAAAGAAGTGCTGCAGCCCGGTGGTTTATTGGCGCATACATTCTGGATCGGCGATAAAGAATTTACTATGGAAGGCATGCTGTTTATCTTTCACAACCGGGAGAAACTCCTTAATTTGATTTCCGAAAATTTTACAATTCTGGAAACATACGATTATCAGGAATTTGAGGCCGGTGATTCAATCTTTGTTATCGCGAAAAACTTGCCTCTCCGTCCCTAACAGGATTCTATTTTGCGAAGAACAAATACTGATCGGAAAATACGATGACAGTTGTCATCAGCGATGCCATCAGATATGAAACCAGATTGCCTTTCCAGCCCACCTGTAGCATCCGGCTCCCCTGATACTTCCCACATTTATCGCTCGGACACCAGAGAGGACATCATCTTTGAAACAGCTGACGGCAACCTTGCTTTTACTGAACCCCTGGCATCGAATGGTGGCGGATTACCACATGATGTACCATTAAAACCCGATATGCGATATGAATCTATGATGATGACGGTTTATCTGCAGACGATTTACTGGGAAGTGTTGATGTAAATCCTTCCGCCTATTACAATGATGATAATGCCACATTCGTATACGAAACGCTGACGAATGGTGAATTAATAATTAAAATTGAAGGCCGGCGGCCGAATTTACAACACGTACTGAGGTGAATAAAATAATCATTACCTGTTGGTCGCAAACGGTTAATGGCTATTCCTGCCTGCTCCCAATCAGTCCATAAAGTTTTTCCTCTTGGCAAATGATTACATTTGAGCTACATTGTTACCAGGGTAACAATGTAGCTCTTGCGTGCATTTCAGATTATGGCTTAGGAAAGGACGATTATGTCTCCACAAAAAGGAAAATTGAATGTTGAGCGCACCCAAACAGGTGTGCGCATCGAAAAGCGCATGCTTAAAGTGTTAAAGGCGCTTGCGGAATATCTCGATATGACCATGGGAGATCTTTTGGAAGGCGTTGTTCTGCACGCATTCGAAGGAAAATGCGCTTTTGAGGAGGAAACGCTGAAAACGATTGCGGAATTGAAGAAAATATATCATATGGATTATGGCGCTGATGCCAGCCACAATATGACTGAAAATTCGTCAAACGATAATTAAACTGTTCAATCGATAGTTGATCATATCCAGGAGGCAGTATGCGATATGCAATATCTAAAGCAGATGTAGATTTCAAACGTAGATTTGAATCCTGCGAAATAGCGGCTGGTGGATTTAACCATGAAGCCCACATACGGTTGGCCTATATTTATCTGGCCGAGAACGGCACCGAGGCATCCGTTATCTTGATGCGGGAATCCTTAAAACGATTTCTGGCGCACAATAAGGTGGACCCGGGGAAGTATCATGAAACGCTGACGAAAGCATGGATTTTGGCTGTTTATCATTTTATGAATAAGGCTGATCGTTGCACCTCCGCCCGGGATTTGATTAATAAACATCCGGAAATGCTCGACACAAAAATCATGATGTCCCACTACTCCGCCGATGTACTTTTCACTGACGACGCCCGCGAAGCCTTTATTGAGCCGAACCTCGACCCGATTCCCAGATATGACAACTAATTGATTGGAAAAAAATAAGTCACTCATTAGAAAGCGCTTCAAACAGCGCTTTCTAATGAAATATGTGAATTTATAAACACCGGCCAGATGCACTAAAATGACTCCGGAAAGCTGGTTCCCCTTTGAAATTTGCAGGCAAAATTTTATTTTCGGAATATAATTTGGTGATGGCGCATTATCCTGTTCCCCCCTTTCTGCCATCCGTAATTTGATGAATTAATGAGGTATTTTATTAATGACATTCGCAGAATTAAAGCACCATTTCCAGCAACTGTTTGCTGCGCAAAACGATGTCAACGGCATTGGTATCGTTGGTTCATACGCCCGCGGCGATCAGCAAGCGGGATCGGATATTGATGCCATGATATTCTGTGCCGACCCCAATAAATATATCAGCAACCAATCCTGGATGAGCGTATTTGGAAAAATACGCATTGTTCGATATGAACAATGGGGCCCTGTGCAGACATTGAGGGCTTTCCCGGCAAGTGGGTGGGAAATCGAATTCAACTTCATGACTATCGCCTGGGCGAATATCCCTGTTGACCCGGGCACACATCGGGTTGTGTCTGAGGGATTTGACATCCTTTATGACCCCAGCGGGCAACTTATAAAATTGAAAGAAGTGATACTGAACGAAAATAAATCACAAATGCCTGATTTCTAGCTGCCATTGGGAACTTTGTGAAGTGTAAAGAAGTGCAAAATTCATAAATAATCGGTCGTGTTCATTGCTTGCGAA
>JAUIFT010000377.1 GCA_030430345.1 Calditrichia bacterium
TCTCCAGAGAAATGGTGTAAGCATTAAATATTCCGCTTTTGTCGCTGGTAAAAAGCAACTTGGATTCATCATGGGAAAATGAACTGCCACCAATCGAGATCGTATTCATAAACTGCTCGATTGAGTATTCAGGCACTTCCCGCACTTCTGTGGTTGTGCAGCCGGCAAACAGAAAAATTGCCAACAGAATTAGTATGTTTCTTAACCGCATGTGTCTTTCTCCTCTAAATTAAACACCATCACCAAGAATTTATACATTTTCAACGGAAAAACCCATTGAAAGAAACTTAAATTTAAAACGGGGAAATAAAGGTAAAGTTGGTGGGTTCAAAAAATGTTGGACGGCATTGTCACATCACCAAGCAAATGGCTCCAATGCCCTGTTGTATTCGGGAAAGCTGAATTTAATTTCGTAGCAGCACTAATTCATTATTATAATCGCTCTGCAACTGAAGCGAGTTATATGCATCCATTACATATTTTAAACGAAGCTTCTCCCCTTCCGTCATAGTTCTGTCCCAGGATCCGGACTCTCCGATATAACGAATCGCGCTGCGCCCGGCTTCCATAACCGCTTCGATCATATCGATTTCTTTTGCAGACACTTTCATATCGAACCATTCCCAGGCGCCGGCCCGACCACGGCCGCGCTCCATATTGCCATAAAGGGTAGATATGGTATAGAGTTTATCATCGGCATATAGTTCGTAGGTATCTATATCCAGCCATTTATCGCCATTGTAATAAATCCGCATTCTTAACCAGATATCGCCTTCATCGCTTTGACCGATGTAAGTTTCGAAACTGTTTTTGTAAACGTAGTGGGAAACATTTTTAATATAATACCAGGTAATCCGCTGCTGATCGTTATTAACCGTTCGCATCCGCGAGAGGGCATTTTCCAGGCGAATATTGTTATTGCTTATTTTCTGCTGTAATTCGGCAATGCGGGTATTCTCTTTTTGCTGGCGATCGCTGCGTGTACTGGTTTTTCGTGTATTTGTAACCGTATTCTTCCGGGTCTTTTCCCGTGCGGCAATTCTTCGCCGGCGCTCTTCTTCCGCTTGTTCAATCATCTGACGGGCGCCACCAGCAACCCGGGAGTCCGGATCGATTTCCAGCAGTTCTTTGTAATATCTCCGGGCTTGGTCAATATTTCCGGTATTTAAAGCATTGTCGATGAGGCGGACGAGGCTGTCTACGGCGGTTACTGAAGGGGGAATGATGAAAGTGCTGTCAACAACAACAGTGCTATCGGTATTAGTGATGAAAGGATCCGACTGGATAGTATTACTGCCACTGGAATTATAAACGATGTAAATAATGATAGCGAGATACACTGCAAAAATTGTCCAGATAACTACCAGACGCATATATTCTCCCGGAAAATGATGTTTATGCAGAAATTATGAGTTGCCGGACCATATGTATTATCTGTAAACACATTAAATTTATATGTATATACGCTAAAATTCACTCATCAATAATATTAGCAATATAATTGATAAGCAACCAAATTTTTTGATTCTGGTCAACCTTTTCCGCTACGGGGCACTATTTTCCGAAAAAACCACTTAAACATCAATATTAACTTGGCTTATTTATGCTTTAACTTTCTATGAAAATACCCGCAAACAAATTGCTTGCGGGTACTGAATACAACGCCTGAGACTGTTGGCTTTCAACAATTATTTTTTTATCACCAGTACTTTGCCGGCCTTGTTCTGCCCTTCTTCGTTAACCAGCATATATACATAAACCCCGCTGGACACCAACCGGCCATCCAAATTTCGACCATCCCATTGCGCCAGGCTGCCGCGAATTTCATCAAAACTCCCGGGGGTTAATGTACGAATTAGCTGTCCATTAATTGTCAGAATTTTCACCTGACTGCCGGCAACAAGATTGTAGAAATTCAAAGTTGCATTTTGTCCATCGTTAATAACGAAAGGATTGGGTCCGACTTTGAGTTTTTCAAAATCAGTAAAAGTGGCAGCGAAAGGATTATTTCGGACAACTGCCAACCCACTATTTGTTCCCATATAAATATCGCCGGTATTTTCATCCAGATAGGCGCTTAAGAGATTTTCCGTTGGCATGTTCGTCCGGAAAAAATTGGAGCGGGTGGTAAGCTGCTCCGGAGGAATGCTACTGCTAAAAGGGATGATGTCTATCCAACTGCTTGCCTCAAAAGGAGAACCTGTTCCGACAAGAATAGATAGTCCTTTCTCAGTCGCGAACCACTTATTATTGCGGGAATCCACATGCACATCATTGATATTTAAACCAATCGGTTGGTAATTTTCACGAAAGTCAAACACCGTTCCTCCGAGAATGCCATTCAGGCCGGACTTCGTGCCAACCCAAACGTAGCCATCCTCATCGGCGCCAACTTCCCGGTAATTTGCGGCCTGGAGGGTGTCCCCGGTTAAGCGCACCTGAACAATACCGTCAGCTGTTGACACCCAGAGATCGCCGAATGGATCCTGGCGGATCTTATGTAATTCACCACGCCCAAATGGCCCTGTAAATGCCTTCCAATTACTCGCGGAGTATGCTTCTTCACCGAATGCCGAAGCCTTATACTCTAACAGCGGTGCACCATTTGCGGGGAAATAATTTAAAATCCATATAGACTGACGAAATGAATCATAGAAAAAATCAGTTATCACCGTCAGTACGCCATCACCTGTATTAACCGGTGAAAGTTTATCCTGCAAATTGAGGTCGGTTCTAAAATTAAGCGTATCATCTCTTGTCGTAGATTTTATCCAGACAAAACCGCTATCCGGCACAGGATTAATCGTCTTGAAATCCAGGTTTGAGTCGAACACAACAATGCCGCCGCCCCATGACCCGATCCAAACATTACCAGCAGCATCTTCGAAAACAGGATTGGAGGAATTTAAACCACTGTATCGCCCGTTGAATCCTCCGGAAAATATGTAATTTTGCCACCCCGCATCTGTCCGAACAAAAATTCCCTGCTGATTTACATTCCCAAGGGTTCCGGAAGTGCACCAAATCCAACCTCTGCTATCAACCAGCACTTCCCCAATGTTATTGCTTAAAGGGCTATCGAAAAATATTTTTTCACCGCTGCTTACATTAATAAGCCCCAGGCGGTTCGTCCCAACCCACAAATTGTTGGCATTATCGACAGTAAAACTTTCAACTATTGTATTATTGGCCCGGTATAAAGCAGAGAAAGTATTTCCATTCAGGAGAAAAACCCGATTAATACTGGCTGCGTAAAGGCCGTTATCGGTATTAAAAACTTGCAGCAATTCAGTAGAAGAAGGGAGGCCGGCAGTAACCGTTGTAAAAGTATTAAAATCATACACTGACAGCCCGGCATCCGTTGCCAGGTATAAAAAGCTACCGCTGTTGTCTAAAGCAGCATCATTGATGTTATTGCTTGGTAAACCGTCCGCGGTTTTCTGAATTCGCCAGTTGCTGCCGGCATAAAGGTTGATGCCAAGGAAATCCGAACTGGCACTAATCAACCCATCTTCATTCGCCAGCCAGATGCGTTTATTTCCATAAGTCATCGCCGAGAAATTTCCGACAATTTCCCCAAACTCCTGGTAAGACTCGCGAAATTGATATCGGGATGATGACTGGTTATAGAGGTAAACCGATACAAAGTCCCGGGAAAGCACCCATAATGTATCGGCCACTGAAAGGATATCAATTATTGGTTCACCGGTTAAGTTTTGATCATTAACGATTCTCTTGCTTTCAGAATCCCAGAAAGCGAGGCTGCCATCGATTGATCCAAGAATAAAATCGCCGTTATCATTGCGCGTCATTGCAGTAAAGTGGTGGTTGTAGAAGCCATCTACCGTGGTGTAGCTGTCACTTTGCCCGTCACTTAAATTATAAACGGCTATACCACCGGTAGTAGCGGCGTAAATATTCCCATCTTCAACAGTCAGCACATTTGCGGTATTCAGGTGAGTAAAAACTTCCAGTTCAAGTTTGACTTCCTGCGCGATCACGGACATTGTCAAAACCAGTACCGACACCACCAGCTGCTTGAGATAATGCTGCATATTCTTCCTCATATCGAACGCGGTTCTTTCTATAATTTTTGCGGATACATATTATGCAATCTAGCTTAGAAACTCAAGTAAAAGCAATTATTTATCCGGGTATTTGCCGAAGCACATCGACCATTTCTATTGCTGCCATTGCTGCATCCCAGCCTTTGTTTCCTGCCTTGGTGCCAGCTCTTTCTATTGCCTGCTC
>JAUIFT010000378.1 GCA_030430345.1 Calditrichia bacterium
CCATACTTCTTATCTATCTTCATCCCAAAGGCGCCCATCTCAGTTAACTGCTTGATCACCTTTTTCGGTATGCGCCCGATTCTGTCAATTTCATCAGAATCTACTTCATTTAAAAGCGTGGTCATTTTAGCCTGAAATTCCTGAAATTCCGGGCGTTCTGTTCCCAATGGCTCCGGAAAAGGGTAGAGCATATCCATTCTTAAATTACCGAGAAACATTTCTCGTAAAAAACTTGGTTTTTTCCACTGTTTTTCGCGGGCGTCTTCGGCAATTTGGCGGGACTTCTCCGGCGCCGCATGTGGGCTGTTTGGATCGGTTGAATTCACGTTGGCCATGGCTTTCCTCAATGTTGGTTAGCTGAAAGTAGGGAGTCAAAAAAAGAAAATCAAGCGAAATTTCGCTAAAGTATTACCTTCGCTAAGGATGAATTTCCCGGTTTAAAGAAATTGGGAAAATATTTCGCTGGCAGTGAAATTTGTATGGTATTCTCAGGTGATCTTACATATATTAGCGCACCGGCACCTAAAATGAATGACTAATGAGGTTTCAATGAATGTTAATAGCGACAATTTGCGATTTATTATGGGGTTCAAACTGAAGCAGTTCCGGATGGAAAATGGGCTGTCGCTGAAAGAACTTGCCGAAAAAACCAACCTGTCTATCTCTTATTTAAGTGAAATTGAAAAAGGTAAAAAATATCCTAAACCTGAGAAGATACTGCAATTAGCTGGTGCGTTGGGCGTGACGTTTGACGAACTGGTATCGCTTCAGGTGAATAAAGAGCTGGATCCATTACCAGTGATATTTTCTTCGCCGGTTATAAAAGAATTTCCTTTTCGGATGTATGGCTTTTCGCCGCAGGATTTACTGTCTTTAATCACCGGAGATCCCGGAAAAGCCGGTGCATTTATCCGTACTTTGCTGGAAATTGGCCAGGAATATGATATGCGGGTAGAGCATCTGCTTTTTGCGGCGTTACGCTCTTATCAGCAAATGCATCAGAATTATTTTGACGATATCGAAACGGTTGTTGTCAAATTTCGCCAGGAAAATGACTGGACGGAAGACCCGCCGCTGGATGCCGGGCGTCTGAAAACATTCCTTATTGACAACTACAATTATGAAATTGATATGGAGACGCTGGAAAGCGATCCGAGTTTGTCTGACCTGCATTACGTTTTTGTCGATGGCGAGACTCCGCGGTTACTGGTGAACAATAAGCTGCCGGAAGCGCAAAAAAAGGTAATATTTGGCCGCGAAATCGGTTATCAATACCTGGCGCTGAAAGAGCGTGCGAATTCTTCTTCCTGGGCTAATCTGGAGTCTTTCGATCAATTGGTTAATAATTTTAAAGCAAGTTACTTTAGCGGCGCTCTCCTCATTCACCGGGATTTGCTTTGCGAGAAGCTGGCGGACTTTCTAAGGGAACCGCGTTGGAATCAAGCGGCCCTGCTTGCCTTGATCGAGCGCTTTAATGTTGCGCCGGAAACATTTCTGCACCGGGTGGGAGAATTATTACCAAAATTCTTTGGCATCAAAAATTTCCTGTTTTATCGCATTACCAATACGCCGGGCAGCGATAATTTCGAAATGAGTAAAGTCTTTAATATGTCCAGTCTTTCTTTCCCGAATGGCATTGGCTCCAAGGAAAACTACTGCCGGCGCTGGATGTCGCTGAAATTGCTGAAGACCCTTACGGAAGAGCATCATAAGGGCGTCACCCGTAAACAGTTGTTGGTTGGTGCGCAGCGCTCGCGCTTTATCGATTCCGATATTGAGGTGTTTACCATTACCATGGCACGGCCCTCAACGGTGGAAGTCGGTAAAAATGCCAGCGGAACGATTAGCTTTGTTATCGATGATAACTTTAAGCATACTTTCACTTTCTGGAATGATCCGGCGATTCCGGTTGTCGAAGTAAATGAAACCTGTGAGCGTTGTGGCTTATCTGAAGCACAATGCCAGGACCGTGCTGCTTCTCCGGCGATTTTCGAAAAACAGGAAAAACTGAGACAGCAGCAACAAGCGCTGAAACAGCTGATCGACACAGTTAAATAATGACGTTGCAGTGTGTTGGCTTTTCACCAGCCCTGCATTGCCGGCCAAAATTCAACATACCTGCAATATCCAACCTGCTATACTGTTACCATAAGGCTTTCGTTTATGCCTGAGAATAAAACTTTGAGAAATGCGTTGCTGGTAGATGGTATTCGCATCCCCTTTCAGCGTGCCGGTGGCAGCTATAAATCATTAATGGCGCACGAACTGGCCCGCATGGTCATTCAGGCCCTGGTAAATGCCACCCGGGTTTCCCCGGATGCGGTGGATTGGGTGATTATGGGAAATGTCGTATCCAATATCGCCACCAGTAATGTGGCCCGGGATGCTGCGTTGGCCGCGGGGCTTCCCCGGCAGGTTCCGGCAGCCACTGTCTCTTTGGCCTGTATATCCGCCAACAAAGCGATCACCAATGCGGTTGAGCTGGTGCGCAGCGGGCAAGCAGACGTTGTGATTGCCGGGGGCACGGAAAGCCTTTCCGATATGCCAATTGGTTTGCGGAAACCGTTCCGGGTACGGTTGCTGGAAGCGCAAAAATATCGAAGTAAATTGTCGTATCTAAAATTTTTTCGGGGACTAAAATTTCGCGATCTGTTACCGCAAATACCGGCAATTGCGGAGTTCTCCACTGGACGAACGATGGGGGAAGATTGCGATATGATGGCTTCCCGCTTTGGCGTTTCCCGGGAAGCACAAGATGCATACGCCTTGCAATCTCATCAGAAAGCTGCTGCCGCCCGCAACAATGGCGCACTGGCGAAAGAGATTGCCCCGGTGACGATACCGCCCGGTTTTCAAGTGACCAGAGAAGATGACGGCATTCGGGAGGATGCCAGCCGGGAAAAACTGGCCGCCTTAAAACCAGCGTTCGTAAAACCCTATGGAACCTTGACCGCTGGAAATTCTTCCTTTTTGACAGATGGTGCTGCCGCTGTATTGATCGTTGCTGAATCAGTCGCAGAGCGTTTAAGCTTGCGGGCGAAGGCGCGGATTCATTCCTATGCCTACAGCGCGCAGGAGCCTGCTGATGAACTGCTGCTTGGGCCTGCTTATGCCATTCCCAAATTACTTGAAAAATCCCGAACAACCCTGGCGGATATCGATGTTTTTGAATTTCATGAAGCTTTCGCGGCCCAGGTACTCGCTAACCTGAAATGCCTGGCATCGCTTAATTTTGCCCGGAAAAACCTGGGGCAGGATGCCGCTGTTGGAGAAATTCCCATGGAGAAGCTCAATCGCTGGGGCGGCTCCCTTGCCCTCGGTCACCCATTTGGCGCCACCGGGGCGAGATTGGTTACCACTGCTGCCAACCGCTTAATTCAGGAAGACGGACAGCTGGCAATCGTTGCGTCCTGTGCTGCTGGTGCTATGGGGAATGCATTATTGTTGGAGCGGGTGTGATGTGCAAATCTGCAAATCTGGAAAAATTGCCCATTGCTTCAATTGAAGATTCGGATCATAGAAATGAAATTACCGGCGTTCAATTGCCGGAGGTGAGAGATGGCTTACACGCAAACTGAAAAAGAAAATGGGATCGCTGTAATTTGGTTGGATCAGCCAGGAGCGTCAGTAAATAAACTGGGCGTTGAAATGGTCGACGAAGCAGAAGCGCTGGTAGAATGGCTCGATAAAGATCCGGAAGTAAAGGCCTTAATTTTTATCAGTAAGAAGGTCGATAATTTTATTGCCGGCGCGGACCTGGAAGCAATGATTGCCGATCGAAAACCCGGTATTTTACAAGAGATGAGCCGTCGGGGGAATAAACTGTTAAATCGCATTGAGAATCTTGAGAAACCGGTGATTGCCGCTATTCATGGCGCGGCCCTCGGGGGTGGACTGGAAGTTGCCCTGGCCTGTCATTATCGAATTGTTACGGAATCTCCGAAAACGATGCTGGGATTGCCGGAGGTGAAACTGGGACTGCTTCCCGCCGGAGGAGGCACCCAACGATTACCGCGACTGGTCGGCTTACAAAAAGCACTGGACCTGATGCTAACCGGCAAAAATGTTTATCCGCCTCAGGCACTGGAAATGGGCCTGATTGATGAAGTTACTAACCCCTATGCCCTGCTGGATGCAGCGAAGGCAAGTGCAAATAAATTGCTAAATTCGCCCCGTAAGCGCCATCGCAAACAAAGCCTGGTAAATATGGCGCTGGAAAGCACTTCAT
>JAUIFT010000379.1 GCA_030430345.1 Calditrichia bacterium
CGAAGCGCCCCAATCGGATTCGCTAGCGCTGTGCGAATCGTGTGCCAGCCGATCGTCAGCAGGGCAACAAAAAAAGCAATCGTTGCACTCAGGAGAAAAATGTGCCAGTGAATATCGGTGCGATAAGCAAAATTATCCAGCCAGCGGGAAAGGGCGGACCAGGCCAACGGAATAGCAATTAGATTGGCGATCAGCACCAGCAACAAGAATTGTCTAGCCAACAGAATTATCAGACTGCTAACCGAAGCACCAAGGGTTTTGCGAATGCCAATTTCCTTCACCCGCTGCTGATTGGTAAAAGCCGCTAAGCCAAATAAGCCCAAACAGGCAATCAGGATTGCTAAAGTTGAAAATCCATTAAATATAGTTCCTATGCGACTTTCGGTCTGATACTGATTATCGTAAAAATCATCTATAAAAAAGTATTCGAACGGACGATTGGGCACCAGCGTTTGCCAGGTTGCTTCCAGTGCTTGCAAAGTATTCTCAACTGCATTCGTGTTTATTTTTATAGAAAGATATTCATACCAGGAGGGCTGTATGTGCATCAGTATAGGCGATATCGCGGTTTGTAAAGAAATCTGATGAAAATCTTCCGTAACGCCAATCACCGTGCCTTTTTTGCCCGGCCATCCCCAGGTGATCTCTTTACCGATTGCCGCTTCCGGCGATCCCCAGCCAAGATGTTTTACCGCTGCCGAGTTAATTATGAATGCACTGGCTGCATCAGTGCTAAAAGTGGGGGAGAAGTTGCGACCCGCGGCCATGCGGATGCCGTAAGTCTCCAGAAATTGTTCGTCGACGATCAGGGTCTTTATTGCCTGTGTTTCACTTGGGGGACTTCCTTCCGGAATGTAAACAATTTCACCGAGATTGTTGCCCGGCACTGATGATGAAATTGAGGCGGAGATGACTGCCGGGTTAGCGATAAACTGTTCGCGAATTGTTTCAAATCGCTGCTGGATGTCCGGTATTGCCCGCACCGGCACCGCCAGTATTCGTTCCTTTTCGAAACCTAGCTTCGATTGCTGCATAAAAGTGAGCTGTTCCTGAACGATAATCGTGCCGCTAATGAGTATTGCCGTGATGGCAAACTGAACGATTACCAGGGCGCTACGCAGGTGTCCGGCGCCTTTGCCGTTCGGTTTCATGCCTTTAATCGCCCGTACGGAAGAAAGTCCGGAAAGTGAGAGTGCCGGATAGGCGCCGGCGAATAAACTGACGAGGAGCATGAGTGCAAGCAAACCACTGTTTAGTTCCCAGTCGCTATAAAACGCAAGGGTCAATTGCTTGCCGCTAAAATCATTGAAATAAGGAAGCGTAACTTCTACAAGGAGCAGGGCGAATAACATGGCGATAAACACTGCGACAAAAATTTCCCCAAAAAACTGACCTGCCAGTTGCTGGCGAAATGCGCCGAGGGTTTTTCGTAAACCAACTTCCTTGGCGCGCCCGATCGCCCGGGCGGTGGAAATATTAATGAAATTAATACAGGCGATCAGGAGAATGAGAATGCCTATAATGCTGAAGAGGTAGACGTAAAAACCATCTCCCAGAGCAGTCATTTCGTGAGTAAGATCAGAATGTAAGTAGATGTTGGTAAAAGGTTGAATCTGATAGCGTTGCCGGGTGCCATAGGTGGCCTGCTGATCTGCAATGTAATTGTCTGCAATGGTCGCTACTTTTTCTGCAAGGACCTCGATTTGGGCAGAAGGATTACAAAGGATGAATGTATAGACGTTGAAGCTCCACCAGGGGTATTGGCGCTTTAAGGCCGGGTGCTCAAGTGATTCGAAGGAGGCAATAAAATCGAAGTCAAAATGGCTCTGCGCGGGAATCTCGGCAAAAACGCCGCTTACCGTAAAATGCAGCGTGTCCTCCAGGATTAAAAATTTGCCAAGCGGATTTTCGTCGCCAAAGTATTTCCTGGCGCTTTCCCTGGTGAGAATTACCTGAAAAGGGCGTGAGAGCGCGTTTGTCGCGTTGCCGTTTTCCAGGGGAAATGTGAAAATATCCAGGAACGCTTTATCCACGAAATAAAACTTGTCTTCATAAAAATGATTGTTCTCCCGGGAAACGAAAAAACTCTGAGACTTCAAACGAGTAGCCGCGGAAATTTCCGGAAAGTCGTTTTTTAAAACCGGGCAAAGTGCCGGTGGGGTTGCTGCCAGATTTGCTGTTGGCCGGTTCGCCGATTTTAATTCTGATGTGACCCGGTAGATCTGTTTACTGTTGCTGTGAAATTGATCGTAGGATAGTTCATCACGCACGTATAGCAAGATGAGAATGCAACACGCCAGTCCGGCAGCCAGGCCGAAAATGTTAAGAAAAGAGTAGCCTTTATAGCGCCACAGTTGTCGCAGAGCGATCTTAATGTAATTCTGAAGCATCGGTTCTCCATTCGTCTATGTTCATTAGGAATTGGACAGCCCGAAATTTCAAATGGTTTACATGGAAATGCCGCGCAGGGTTGATTTGGATGCAATTGGGTCGTAATATTGTATTGTCGTAGAGCAAATTCATGTTGCTCTACGACAATACAATAATATCCCCAACAATCAAACACGGTTTTATATGGTTTTATCATTCATGGCGCAGTGCATCGACCGGATTTGCCAATGCGGCACGAACTGCTTGCCAGATAATAGTTAGCAGTGTGACGAACAATGCGCCAATGCCAGCGGCGATAAAAACGTCCAGGCTGATCTCTGTGCGATAAGCAAAATTCTCCAGCCATTTCTCCATACCGAAATAAGCTAACGGCCAGGCCGCCAGGTTGCCAATCAGCACAAGCTTGATGAAATCTGAAGACAGTAATCTAATGATTCCGCCAGTGCTGGCCCCGAGCACCTTCCGAATACCGATCTCTTTTGTGCGTTCCTCGGCAGTAAAAGCCGCAAGCGCAAATACTCCCAGGCAGGCAATGATAATCGATATTGCCGCAAAAATATTCAGGAGGGTGGATTCCTTTTGCTCCTGCTGATAAAGCATGCTGAAGCTGTCATCAAGAAATTTATACTCAAATGGGTAGGCTGGTGATATTGCTTCCCAATGCCGCTGGATGCTGCTCAGCTGCTTGTCGATATTCTCGGCAGCTACCTTTATGGCCAGCATGCGGGTGCGGGAATGATTGATGATGATCAATGGCTCGATTTCATCTTTTAATGAAGAGAAATGATAATCCTTGACAACGCCAACGACCCGCCGCCGGGTTGTGTCCATCATGGTGTTTGTTAATGTTCGACCGATGACGGATTTATTGTCCAGGCCGATGGTGCGTACAGCGGTTTCATTGAGCATGACTGCCTCATTGGCATCCGTGCCGAAGTCCCGCGAGAAGTTTCTGCCGGCGACCAATTCCAAATCAAAGACATCGGCATAATCATAATCAGTGAAGACGGTACGAAACCGGTAATTACGATCCATGCCGTCAATGTCGAAGGACATCGCATCGTGAAAACCACCCGGCTCGCCGGTCATTGCGGAGGCTTCTATGATGCCTGCTTCACTTCGGATGCGATTGAGAAAATCCTCACGCTGGTTAAATATCTCGCTGCTGTTCATTCGTACCAAAACTACCTGTTCGTCATTGAAGCCGAGGTCTTTTTCGTGGAGAAAGTTTAGCTGTTTGCCGATCAGAAGTGTTGCGATAATCAGTACGACAGAGATCGTAAACTGGAAAACTACGAGACCTTTGCGGATGGCGGCAGATCCTGCCCGGGTTTTCTGTTGATTTAACACCGCAATAGGCCGAAAAGAGGAAAGGAGGAAAGCCGGATAGCTACCGGCGACGATCGAAACCAGAACTAGCAATGCCGCCAGCAGACCGAGGACAGAGAGGCTGCCAATCGGGAAAGCGAGGTCCAGTTGAAAAATTGCGTTAAAAAGCGGGAGCAATAATTCTACCGCCGCGAGGGAAATTAAGATGGCGGAAAAGGTCATCAGAAATGACTCTGAGAGAAATTGGATAACTAAACGGGAACGCCCGGCACCCAGCGCTTTCCGAACGCCAATCTCCCGGGCCCGTTGACCAGCCCGGGCGGTGGTTAGATTGGTATAATTGATACAGGCGATGAGCATAATGAAAACAGCGATGGCCATGAATATATACACCGCATTTTTGTCCCCATGACGTACCCGGTCGTAGCGGACCTCATTCTGGAAGTAAATTTCCGACAATGGTTGCAGGGTAAGATCAATACGGTTGCCGTTACGCTTGAAGTCCTC
>JAUIFT010000380.1 GCA_030430345.1 Calditrichia bacterium
TAGTGCTGGGCGTTATCTGGACATTCAATAATTTTAACGTAGTGTGGCTGGTGAGCAATGGGGGAGAGCCCTCGGAAACAACCCATATTTTGGTTAGCTGGGTCTACCGGGCGGCGTTCTTTTACTATCGCATGGGATATGCTGCGGCATTTTCGATGATCATATTTTTGATTCTGTTCATCTTTAGCTGGCGCTTCATCCTGAAAACCGGCGCCACGGAAAATGTCTATGGGTAGACAGTTGACAGTGATCAGTTATCATTAAAGATTACATCAAGAATGATAACTGTTCACTGATACTGTAAACTGACAACTGTTCACTGATAACTGTAAACTGACAACTGTTATGGCAAATCCAAGAGAACTAAGTTTAAAAGGTAAAATCGGCGCCTACTCGGTGCTGACGCTCTTTACCATTTTCGCAATCTATCCGGTATTACGGGTGTTTTCTATTTCTCTTCGTCCTGGTGACCGCCTGCTGACCAAATCGTTGGCAATTATTCCGGATGGGGCAAATTTTAGTGCCTACATCGCTCTTTTTACCGAAGAGCCGTTTCTGATCTGGCTGCGCAATAGTTTGCTAATTTCGATCGTGGTAACCATTGTCGGTGTCAGCCTGGCCACGACGGCCGGATATGCCTTTTCCCGCTTCAAGTTTCCCGGGAAGTCATCAGCGATGATTGCGATTATGACGACCCAAATGTTTCCGGTAAGTATCTTGCTGCTGCCACTGTTTATCTTATTGATTAACCTACGGTTATACGATTCTTTCCTCGGGCTTATTATCGCCTATTCCGCGACTGCTTTACCGTTTACAATCTGGCAGATGAAAGGGTATTACGACACTATTCCCTACAGTTTGGAGGAAGCCGCGATGATTGACGGCGCTTCCCGAACTTACACTTTTTACAAGGTAATATTACCACTGGCACTGCCGGCGCTTGCGATTACCGCATTGTTCTCATTTATGACGGCGTATTCGGAATACCTCGTGGCGGTCGTGCTGATTCAGAACACGGATTATTTCACTTTACCGCTGGGATTAAAAAGTTTTCAGTCTTCCATGGAAGCCAGTTGGGGACTTTATTCCGCTGGTGCAATCATTGTCAGTTTGCCGGTGGTTATATTGTTCATTTTTCTCAGTCGTTGGCTGATATCCGGACTCACGCTTGGCAGTGTAAAAGGGTAGAAGGGAATTCTTGAAGGAAATTAAATGTTAGAACAGGGAGAAAGATGTTAGAGAAGATTGCCAAATATATGAGCGAGTTGGGTTTTACCCAGTATGAATCCCGGGCCTATATCTGCTTATTACAAAACTATCCCGCCACCCGCTATGAGATTAGTAAAAAGAGTGGTGTGCCTCGTTCCGCGATTTATGACGTGATTCAACGCCTCGAAAACTTTGGCGCCGTAAACGCGACTTCTACCAAGCCGGAAAAGTATGCACCACTGCCGCCGGACCAGTTTGTCGAATTATTGGAAAATCGCTATAAAGGTAAAATAAATGATTTTTATGAGATGGTCTCGAATTTAGAGGTGAGCATCGAATCCGAGAACCTTTGGAATATTACCGGATACAAGAATATGATCATCAAGGCAAAAGAGATGATCGATAATGCCGAGAGTGAGATCTACCTTTCAACCTGGGACCGGGAAATCCGCGAACTGGAACCATCCCTGAAAGCAGCGGTAGAGCGTGGGGTAAAATTAGTGACTTTCTCCTTTACGGAAACAATTGATTTTGGCCAGGTATACAGTTATGGTCTCTCTGAAGCTGAGCTGGAAAAAGGCTGGGACCATAAAATTATACTGGTTCGGGACATGGAAGAGCTGCTGATGGGGGAAGCGAATATGGAATTTCCCCGGAAGGTGGCCTGGACGCAGAACAAGGCTATCGTGATGATTGCCGCTAATCATATTATTCTGGACATCACCCTCTACGGCCTGCGCGTTGGTGTCGATTTTTCCGATGCGGTTATCGAAACCCATCCCGGGCAGTTTGCCTTACTGGATCGGTTGCTCCGCGAAAAATTTCCGGAGAATCCATTGATGAATATGGATATGGCCTACCTGAATTCGGATGAATTTCGCAATTTCCTGGAAAGAAAACCAGTCGAAAGCAGTAATAATAAGTAACAATAGATTTATCTTTACGGAGGATTTAATGAAGCAGTTAGTTTATATATTGAGTTGGTTCTTTTTAAGCAGTATTGCTTCCGGGCAGATTAGCACCGTGCCGGAATTCCCTACAGAAAATGATTCTGTTATCATCACTTTCGATGCTACCCAGGGGGGTGGGGGAATGGCTGGTTATACTGGCACCCTTTACACACATACCGGTGTAATTACGAATTTGTCCAATGGCCAATGGTCCCATGTTATTGGTGACTGGGGAAATAATAGTGTGCAGCCTTCCCTGACGCGGATAGGCACGGACTTATACACGCTTGCTATGGGCAATCCCCGGGAATTTTACAACATTACCAATCCCAATGAGCATATCGAAAAAATTGCCTTTGTATTCCGCAGCGCAAATGCTTCCCAGCAAACCGAGGATTTGTTTGTCGATTTGTTCGAGCCGGGTTTGTCAGTGGTCATTCTTGAGCCGAATGTTGTTGTCGATTTTGGTGTGCCGCAGCGCTCCCCGGTGTTTGTCGGGGCAGATGACACGCTTCGGATTGTTGCCACGGCAGCACAGCTTGGCGTTCAGTTAACGGAGCTCAGTCTGAGCGTTAATGGCGGACAGGTCGCCAGCACCGCTAATGATTCTTTGGTCTATGATTTCATTGCCGCAAACTTTGGGCAGGGGATGACTTCGATAGAGGTCACTGCCAGTGACAATACCGGCGGCACGGATGAGATTGCTTTTGTAATGATGGTGAACCCTGCGGTGGAGGTGGCTGCCCCGCCAGTCGGTACCATACCAGGGATTAATTACAACAGCGATACCGAGGTTACTTTGGCGTTATTCGCTCCATATAAGGAATTCGTTTATCTGATTGGCGACTTTGGCGACTGGATGGTCTCGGAATCCCGTTTTATGAAAAAATATGAAGCCAGTGAAGATAGTGTGCTCTGGTGGATTACGCTGGATAATCTGAGTCCCGGCGTAGAGTATGCGTTTCAGTACCTGGTCGATGGTACGATTCGCATTGCCGATCCCTATACCGAGAAATTACTCGATCCCTGGAATGATGAGTTTATTCCGGACATCACCTACCCGAACCTGAAGCCTTACCCCGATGGAAAAACCGCCGAGCCGGTATCGGTGTTGCAAACTGCCCAGCAGCCTTATAATTGGTTGCACAATGATACCTATGTCCGTCCCGGGCAGGAAGAACTGGTGATCTATGAGTTACTGGTGCGGGATTTCATCGCCCGCCACGATTATGAGACCTTAATCGATACCCTCGATTACCTGGAAAACCTCGGGATTAATGCCATTGAGCTGATGCCCTTTAATGAATTTGAAGGGAACGAAAGCTGGGGATACAATCCGTCTTTCTACTTTGCCCCGGATAAGTATTATGGCACTAAAAATGCGCTGAAAGCGTTTATCGACGAATGCCATCGCCGTAATATTGCCGTTATTATGGATATTGTTCTTAACCATTCCTATGGGCAAAGCCCGCTGGTGCGTTTATACTGGGACGGTCAATTGAATCGCCCGACGCCGGAAAATCCCTGGTATAATGTGGAGTCGCCGAATCCGGTATTTTCCTGGGGCTATGACTTCGACCATGACAGTCCCCATACCGAGGCTTTCGTTGACCGGGTCAACGCTTTTTGGTTGACCGAATATAATGTCGACGGCTATCGTTTCGATTTTACCAAGGGATTTACCAATACGCCCGGCGATGGCAGCAGCTTTGACGGTGCCCGGATCAACATCCTGAAACGAATGGCCGATGCGATGTGGGCGGTGGATGATTCTTCTTATATCATTCTGGAGCACTTTGCCCCGAATACCGAAGAAAAAATACTGGCCGAATATGGCACTGGCATGCTCGTCTGGGGAAATACCAACTTTAACTATAATGAAGCGACCATGGGCTACCACGATAATGGTAAATCCGATTTCTCCTGGGGCTACTACGGTTCCCGCGGCTGGAGCAAGGCCAACCTGGTCACTTATATGGAAAGCCACGACGAAGAACGGTTGATGTATAAAAACCTCCAGTTTGGCAATAGTTTTGGTAATTATAACGTTAAAGACCTTTCCA
>JAUIFT010000381.1 GCA_030430345.1 Calditrichia bacterium
CCCTGATGCGCGAATACCGGGTGACTTACCGGGATTCATTGAACGATACCGAAGAAGTCATTCGCGGTGAATGGGTTTCAGAGGTTGATCCAATGGCGGATACCATCGCTGTTTCCCTTGAGGAAGGCATTGCCCGCAACCTGACTGTGGACGTCGGTGACGTGTTGACAATTGATGTGCAAGGCGTTCCATTCATCACGAAAGTGACCAGTATTCGAAAGGTCGATTGGCAGCGAGTGCAGCCGAATTTTTTTATGGTATTCCCAAAAGGGATTATGGAGGAAGCCCCACAGATTCATGTGCTGGTGACCCGCGCCTCCAATCCGGAAAAATCGGCACAATTACAGCGAACAGTTGTAGAAGCATTTCCGAATATCTCAGCAATTGATCTCGGTCTGGTGCTTAAGACTGTGGAATCCATCCTGGATAAAATCTCGTTCGTCATTCGTTTTATGGCTATGTTTAGCATTTTTACCGGCATAACAGTGCTGGCTGCAGCAGTTGTTACAACGCGTTTTCAGCGCATTCAAGAAAGTGTTTTGTTACGAACGCTGGGCGCCCGCAGGCAGCAAATCTCCCGAATTATTGCTCTGGAATATGTTTACCTGGGAGGCCTGGCAGGGTTAACGGGAATATTGCTCTCCCTGGCAAGTGCCTGGGCGATATCGGTGTTCGCTTTTCGCATCGATTTTCAAGTGTCGATTTTGCCGGTTCTGGCAATCTGGGTTGGGGTGATTCTCTTGACATTGTTATTAGGCATGTTAAACAGCCGAGGGATTGCTACTCGCCCGCCGTTGGAAATTTTGCGGGCCGAAGCCTAGAAATATTACAGCTGAGGAGGTCATCACAAAAATGCTCTCCTCTTTTGCTTTAGCGCAGTCGCCTCCGCCGATTGCGAACATAATCCTCAAATATATACTCGCCAAGGCCTTTCAGGCTGGTGTAGAACGCTTTGCCATTGTTAACCCGGGTAAAGTCCTGAACAAATCGTTGCAAATACGGGTCATGCGCAACCATAAAAGTTGTAATGAGAATATCCAGCCTCCGGCATTGCATTGCCAGGCGTAAAGTGCGATTGACGATCTTACGATCCAGCCCGAACGAGTTTTTATAATACTTCAATCCTTCTTTCAGGCAAGATGGTTTGCCATCCGTAATCATAAAAATCTGCTTGTTGGCATTTTTCCGGCGACGGAGAATATCCATTGCCAGTTCCAGCCCGGCGACGGTATTGGTATGATAAGGGCCAACCTGAAGATAGGGGAGATCTTTAATCTCTATTTGCCAGGCATCGTTGCCGAAAACGATAATATCCAGGGTGTCTTTCGGATAGCGGGTGGTGATCAATTCTGCCAATGCCATCGCGACCTTTTTGGCCGGGGTAATACGATCTTCCCCGTAAAGGATCATGGAATGGGAAATGTCGATCATTAAGACCGTGGAGGTTTGTGCTTTATATTCATTTTCTACTACTTCCAGATCATCTTCAGTTAAGCGGAAATCGTTGATGCCGTGGCGAATCTGAGCATTGCGCAGAGAATCCGTCATGTCAATTTGCTCGATACTGTCTCCAAATTGATACTCCCGGCGATCCGTTGTCGGTTCATCTCCCATGCCGGCAAAAGGTGTCCGATGTTCCCCCCGGCGGGATTTCCGCAATTTCCCGAAAATCTCATCCAATGATCGTTTCCGGATGGTTTGTTCCGTTTTGGAAGTTATAGAGAAGTTGCCATCCGGACCATCCTCCTTAAGATATCCCTGTTCTTTCAAATCGTTGATGAAATCTCCCATGCCATATTCATCATCGGTAAGGTTGTATTTCTGATCAAGGAGATTCATCCAATGCAGCGTTTCGGAAACATCGCCGCCGGTTTTGTTGAGGATTTCCAGAAACAGGTCCAGTAGTTTCTCAAAGGTGCTTTTACCGGAATTATCCGGTTTAAAATCTGTAAAGCGAAAGCCGATCATTTATTGCCGCCTCTTTATTAACTCAGCAGTTCATTCCAAAAATTGAAGACGTCATTATATGCTAAAAACTAATATGGGGATGTAAGGTTCATTAACACAAGGAATAAATTGGTGGTCGTAAAAAAACGGGCAAAAAACCCGGAGATTCCCTGCCCGTTTTGTTTGTGGAGACTTGTGCTTATGCAGACACTTTACCAAGTCTATCCGTGGGATTGACAGGTTGAAAGTCCAGTGGCTGCTTAATAAATCGTACCATTTCATTGATGACAAAATTTTCAAATAAGATTCGCTTATGTCCTAACCCTTCGGTGAGCATTATGTGAGCATCTTTCCAGCTTGCTTCCAGTTTTTCGGCATTCCTGTAATTAACCATACTGTCATTACGGTCATGGATAATAAATGCCGGCACCGATAATTTTGCCGCAATTGCTGCCGGTGCAAATGCGGTTGTTGGTCTTCCAAATAGAGACGCAATGGTCTGTTTTAAGCGGCCAATAACCGTATCGGGCAAATTGAAAATGGTTGCATATTCATTGATAATGTAGTCGATGGTCGCCGGCCCGGCAATTAGCCCGACCGCATTAACAGTTAGCCCTTCTTCCAATGCAAGCGTCGTCGCTGCACACCCCATCGAATGGCCGACAATCGCTTCAATATGACCAACGGTTTTTTCTATTCGCCGTATTGTTTCGGCAAATTCCGGCAGGTTCGACTGGCTACCACTGGAATCGCCATGGGCAGGTGCATCAAAGGTAAGGACCCGGTATCCGTTTTCCAGCAGGGGATCAATAAAGCTGCGGAACTGTAAGCCATACCCTTCCCAGCCATGCACCATCAATACCGCCGGCCCGTTTCCCCAGCTCCAGACAGTTACCTTCTTGCCATTTACTTTCACGTAAAAAGTATGGGCAGATTTCTTCAGGGGACGAATATCGGCCGAAGGCTTCCCCCGGCGTGGCGAGAAGAAGAACTTTACCGCAATTTTATGGGTCCAGGCCGGAGATATTCTGGCAAGCGCCCCAAAGAAAGAGCGGATTAACTTCAATTGTATTGGTGCTGATTTTTTTGAACCTTTTTGATAGAAAGAAACTTTATTTTTCCCTGCTGGCATAATTTCATTCCTTCTGATTCTACCTGCTTGCAGGTAGGTGGATGAGACAAAAAATTTATTTAACTAACGCATGCTTGATTTGGCTGATCACGGAAAAGAAGATCTTGGTATTTTCGTTGGTTCTGGCTATTTGTAATCCTCCCTGAATGGCCGAGCCAATCCATACTGCCTGCGATTCTATACTGCCATTTTCATGGAAGACACCAGCATTTCTACCGCGTGTCAATAATCCGCAAATCCATTGATGTTGTTGGCGATAGAGGCTTTTCAGTTCCTGGCGAACCGCTTCCGGAAGGGAATTATATTCCGCCCCCAACATGCCGTTGACGCAAATTTTAGAATGTGAATTCAGAATTTTTTGAAAATTTTCGAAATATGCATCCAACTGTGCTGTCGGGGACATTTGCTGAACCTTGGAACTATCAGCCCAATGCTGAAACCGTTCATTGGTGCGGCGAACCAGGGCGACACCAAGGTCTGCTTTGGAGGGGAAATAGTAGTGAATACTGGCTTTCTTTATGCCGACAGTCTCGGCAATGTCCCGGTAGCTGAAAGAATTAAAGCCCCGGGACTGCAACATGGATTCTGCAATATCCAGTATTTGATCTTGTGTAGATTTTTCTTTACTCATGACGCTGACAATCTACCTGGAGGTAGGTAGATTGTCAAGCAAAAAATGATTCCAAAAATTTAGGCAAGCATGTCGGCCGGTGCATGTTTTTCTAAATAGTCCGTAAATTCATGAAAAACAGCTTTGCCGCGATTTCGGCCATACCACAAATGAAGCTTGGGGTAAATATCCGCTTTTGGAGTGCCAATTTCTTTTTCCGTTCGAAAAAGTACAGCAGCTTCCGCCGGGCGTGGACCCCACTGAAAAAGTTCTTCGCCTGCTGCGTTAAAAGCGATGAGTTTTGGAATCGCTCGTTTTCCATCCGTTAAATATTTGTCCATTATTTCCGGATGACTATCTCTGTGGAGAATCCGTAAAGTGATTTGTTCATTCAGATCCGCCACTGCGGAGATATAGGGAAGTGTTTGTGCGGAATCGCCGCACCAGTCTTCGGTGAGTACTAACCAGAACTGCGGTTTGTCTATTCTTTGGGTGATATCCAGGAGTGCTTCCGGAATCC
>JAUIFT010000382.1 GCA_030430345.1 Calditrichia bacterium
CAGCCAATAAGCGGAAAGCCGCAATTAACCATGTTTTTCGGGTTGCTGTCCGGATTGCTGGGAGGGGCCTATAATACTAACGGACCCCCGATTGTTATCTATGGCCGCCTTCGAGGCTGGCAGCCGGCGCATTTTCGGGCAACGCTGCAGGGCTATTTTTTGCCGGCGGGAATGATGATTACCCTCGGGCATGGCCTCTCCGGACTTTGGACGGAAACTGTCTTTATGCTTTACCTGGCATGCTTACCATTAGTCGGGTTAGCGATCTGGATTGGCGGCATTGTCAATCGCCGCTTGCCGTATGGAAAATTCGACCGCTATCTGAATATAGCCCTGGTGGTTATGGGAGTTTTGCTGATTTATAAAGCGTGGACTGGTTAAGTGGGTATGCAGGAGGATAAAAATCCGGATTATTCATAAATCCAGCGTTTTGCTTTCATTTCGAAACGGGGGAGGGCGCCGGCAGAAACTGCAGCGACAGGTATACGGAGGTTCAATAAACTTTGCAGTTCATTCCGCAACTGCCGGGCGAGGTCTTCGGATGATTTACAATCCGGAGCCGGCTCTATACGAACACTAAGCTCTTCCATTCCTTTCACGTTACTGACATTTACCTGGTATTCGGCGACTTCATCAAATTGGCGAATAATTTCATCGATCGCCGCGGGGAAGATGTTGACGCCGCGAATGAACAGCATGTCATCGGCACGTCCAAGTATACCGCTCTCCAAAGCGAGATCGGGGTTGTTAGAAGTGCCGGAGGGAATTAATGCCTCCCGCACAATATCCCCGGTGCGATAGCGAATTAGGGGGGCGGCGTTTCGCCGTAAGGTGGTGAGCACCAGTTCACCATTCTCACCGGGAGATACCGGTTGATCACCCTCCAACTCAATGATTTCCGCCAGGTATGCGTTGCCGATGATTCGCAGCCGTTCCCGTTTTTCCGGGCATTCGTAACTGACCGGGCCGACCTCGGTCATCCCATGATGATCATACACTTTCGCGCCGGGCCATAATGTTTCAATTCTTTTGTAAATGCCCGGTAAACTGCCGCCCGGTTCACCGGCAACAATGATCCGTTTAATCGATTGTTGCGAGAGATCAATGTCCGCCTCCCGGGCAACTTCTCCCAGGCGAATCGCATAAGTCGGGGTGCAACAGAGGACAGACACCGGATTTTCCTGGATGAGTCGTAAACGTGCGATGCTGCCGATGCCGCCGCCGGGAATACAGAGACAGCCCATAGCCGCCGCCGCTTCAAAGGCGGTCCAAAATCCGAGAAAAGGACCAAAGGAAAAAGCGAAAAGAATCGTATCCCGATTTGTAACACCGTTCATCCTGTAAATTGTTTGCCAGTTTTCCAGTAAATGCTGCCAGCTTTCAGCTGTATCCAGCCAGCGGAGAGGAATGCCGGAAGTGCCACTGGTTTGATGATAACGAATATATTGATCCCGGGGAAAGGTGAGGTTGCTGCCATAGGGAGGATTCTGCCGAAAATCTTCGCTAAGCTCGGATTTTATAGTAAATGGCACTTGCGCGGAAAATGCTTCAATGCTTTTGAATTGAATACCGGGATGAATATTGTGTTGAGAATATTTGGCACTGTAAAAAACATTATCGGGAAGCAATAAAGAAAAAAGGGTATTCAATTGCGATAATTGATACGCTGCTAATGCTTCCCGATTTTTAAAGTCATTCATATTGCTTCAGAGGAATTCTAATCAATTCAATTAATGATGAGTATCTCCGGACATCGCCTGTGGTGACGCCGGTTGCTCAATCACTGTTTTTTGGGGAGGCGCCGGATTTGGTTTGTAGGCCACGACCATGTATCCGCCAATTGCCGCCAGTAAAATCCCTGCAATAAACTGCCAGCGCAGACTGGCAAATCCACCCGCCGGAGGATGAATGGAAAGCGCCACAATCGCATTGACGATTGGTGCACCGGAAAATACCAGGGACATCACTACGGCCGGTGTTCCTCTGGCGCCAAATGCCAGCAAAACGCAGAATGCACCCATTGCTCCGACAAATCCGGCTATTAGGGACATCCACATGCCTTTGGCGGGAAACGTCCAGGTCGCACCATTAAAAACCATTATTAAAATTGGTCCGAGAACGGCTGTCAACAAATAGGCGATACCGACAAAAAGAAATGCCTTATACCGGCCATTGACGGCATCGCCCATGGCGATCTGCCCGCTGTGGAGGAAAATGCCGTAAAGTCCCCAGGAAATAATCGTCATAAAAACAAAAATTAACCAGGTCATGCCTTGCGGACTTGTATTTTCTGCACCCATTCTGTTTGCTCCTTCATACCACTACAGTTATTGTTCAGATTTCGTTTCAGTTTTTTCTCAGTTGTCTGACGCCTGAAATTCCGGGGCTACGGCTATTTTTTCGGCAATTTCCACCGGAATAGAGACCGCTTTTATGTTGCCACTGAGCGAATCCCGCGCGACACAAACTACTGCGATGCTGCCCCGGGCGACAGATTTGCTTTTGTCGGCGCTAATTTTCCGAATATTGAACTGATAAACAAGTGATCTTTTACTTTTTTTACGTATCTGCAGGTGAATTTCAATTTCATCTTCGAAGCGTAAAGGACCAAGAAATTCACAGTGTGCATCTATCCTGGGCCAGCCAATTGTAGATTTCGGATCTCTTGGATGAATGGAAAGTCCCAGCGAGCGGAAAAAGGCATGTTCTGTCATTTCCATATAACGGAAATAATTGGAGAAGTGTACAATGCCGGCGGTGTCCGTCTCCGCAAACTCGACGATCTTGCGGAGTTTGTATTCATATGCCATGGGATCGAATCCTTGTCAAAATTATTCCCTGAAAAGATCAGAAAAATTGCTATCATTGTTATAACTTTTTATAAATATGCCCGCGAAATACACGAAAAAATATCGAAACAGATCAATCTTCAGTGATCTGCAAGGCAGCTAATTGGGCGTGTTTCGCGTATTTCGCGGGCAATAATAATTCCCCGGGAAGATTCTAAAATACGATAACTCAGGCAACGGGCCGGGACTCATGCTGATAGGGCATGCCGTAATCCAAATCCGCCGGTACATCCGCAAACTCTCCAATCGCTTCGAACAGCCGGGTATAATCTTTCTCGGAGTTACCAATCAGGCAGTCGGTAACGTCGCTGGCTAATTCGGGATATTTCTTTAGCAGAATCCCAAAGTTGAAAGTGTCGTCATAAAATGCGTAGACCAGCTTGCGCATCGATTCGATCGCATTACGGAATTTCCTGCTGTAATCAGCAAACTGACCGGCGGAATAATCCCGAGATTTCAGAGCGCCATCGACGGCTTCCGCAGCAAGTTGTCCACCCAACAGGGCGAAATACATGCCCGATGAAAATACCGGATCAAGAAAAGCGAAAGCATCGCCGGTTAACACCAGTCCATCGGCGGCGCAGTAGCGGGAGCGGTAGGAAAAATCGCCGGTAACATGATATTCGCCGAGAGATTCACCAGTGCTCAGGTGGTCTTTAATCCATTGATTATTCTCAACTTCCTGTTCGAAAATAGTTTTTGCATCGCGGGTATTCCGATACAAATATTCCTTATCGGCAACAACGCCGACACTAACGATATCATCCGCCAGGGGAATATACCAGAACCAGCCTTTTTCCGGAATATAAGCGACAGTGGTAGCGCCTTCGTCATAGCCTTCATCCCGTTTCGCGCCCTTGTAATAGGTCCAGATTGCTACTTTCTGAAGATTGGTATCCTTCACGCGCCAGTTGTTGCGCGTCATCGAAAAACCGTTTCGGCCGGTGGCATCAATAGTAACCGCTGCCGTAAATTCATGCATATCTCCGGATTGGTCTTCGGCGGTAACCCCGGTAACAACATCGCCGTTCTTCAGCATGCTTTTCGCCTGCATCCCGCTAAAAACAGCGGCGCCTTTTTCCCGGGCATTCGCCAGCATCATCTGATCGAATTCGCTGCGCTTGACCTGCCAGGTATTCGCTGCTTCATGATCCATATGATCGAAAAAGTAGAAAGGTTGAGAAATTTTACCAGAAGGACTGGCAAATTGAACGCTATATTTTTTCTGGAATGAGGAGGCTTTCATTTTATCAATCATGCCAATTGCTTTCAGGGGGAAGTAACAATAGGGGATCAGGGATTCCCCGATATGATATCGGGGAAAATGTGATTTTTCCAGTAAAGCGACCTGGTGCCCAT
>JAUIFT010000383.1 GCA_030430345.1 Calditrichia bacterium
ATCCTGATGGCACCCGTTGGTCCCCGGAAAATTTTGACCGGTCCCTCGGTGGCCGCACTACCCTGCGGGAAGGCCTGAAGAAATCGCTGAACCTGGTGGCGGCAAACCTGATCGATGAAATTGGTCCGCGCACAGTGGTAGAATACGCCAAGCGAATGGGTATCTCTTCCGACATTCGCCCGTACTACAGTTTGGCGATGGGCAGTTCCGATGTTATTCCGCTGGAAATGGTCAGCGCATTTGGCGTGCTTGCAAACGGCGGCATCCGGGTGGAGCCGGTTTCCATCACCCGCATCGAGGATCGCTATGGCAACATTATTCACGAGAGTAAATCCCGCCGTACGGAAGCCTTAAACCGCGGTACCGCTTTCATTATTACGGACATGCTTGAAACAGCAATCAACCACGGTACCGGCGGTTCTGCCCGCTGGAAATATAAATTCCATGCGCCGGCTGCCGGAAAAACTGGCACCACCAACGACTATACCGACGCCTGGTTCATGGGATTTACCCCGCGAGTAACCGCTGGTGTTTGGGTCGGTCTCGATGATCAGGCTTTAAAGCTCGGCCGCCAGGGCACCGGCTCCGATACTGCCTTGCCTTTCTGGGCGGAGTTTATGAAGCGGTTATATGAGACTGTGGATATTCCCCAGGATAAATTCCAGCAACCACAGGATGTTGCCCGGATGGACATTTGCGACGACAGTGGAGAGATTGCCACCAACTTTTGCCCGAATGTTATCAAGCGGGAAGTCTTTAAAGTCAATAATCACCCCACGGAATCCTGTCACCTCCACCCGGGAATTGGCAGACGGCAATTTAGCGATCAGTCCGCTTTTTAAGTAAATGAAGAGCGGTAGCGACATAGCCGGCAAAGTGTTAAAAGCCGGTAGAAAAACCTACGATGTTGTCCTGGAGGACCAGACCATCGTTCCCTGCACCATGCGGGGAAAACTGGCCGTCGGCGACGATGAATATGACGCCGTCCGCGTCGGTGACAATGTGACGATCACCTATGATGACGAACAGGAAGAGGGAACGATTGAGAGCATCCTTCCCCGCACATCGAAACTTTCCCGCACTATCGAAAGCCGCGCATACCAGGAGCATATCATTGCCGTTAATATCACCCAGCTCCTGATCTTACTCTCAACAAAGAATCCCCCCTTTAAATCCGGCCTGCTCGACCGCTACCTGGTTATCGCGGAGAAGAATCAAATCCGTCCATTAATTTGCATCAACAAAATCGACCTGGTCAGGGCAGAACATTTTCAAATGTATAAAGATTATTATGAAAAGCTCGATTACCCGGTCATTTTTACTTCCGCGAAAACCGGCGAAGGGGTAGATGCGCTGGCAGCGCTATTCAAGGATGCAACAACTGCCCTGGTCGGCTATTCCGGCGTTGGGAAAAGCTCTCTGATCAAAGCAATTCGCCCCGGGTTGGATATCAAAATCGGGGATATCAGCGAACACACCCAACGCGGCCGCCATACAACAACGGCTGCACAGCTCTTCCCGCTGGAGAAAGATAGCTTTGTTATCGATACTCCGGGAATTCGCGAGTTGGGTTTCTGGGGTGTTTACAAAAAGGATTTACAGGATTTTTTTGTCGACATTCGCCGATACGCAGTGGATTGTCAATTTGCCGATTGCAGCCACGTGAACGAACCAGGCTGCGCGGTAAAAATGGCGGTAGAAGCGGAAGAAATATTTCCGGAGCGCTACGAAAACTACCTGACGATTTATGAAAGTTTAAAGTCCGCTGCTTACGAATACCGCATCAACCGCACGCAGAAGCCCCGGCGATAATCATCTTCAAAATACTCAACATGAATAACTGACCTGCCTTTATTTGGCGTCCCAATCCCGCAGGTAATTCCCAAAATTCCAGGTCAATGCGCCTTTCAAAATCAAGGTCACTGTTACGAAGAGAATAATACCGCTGACCATTTCGATCCAGGAAAGCTGTCCCTGCTGCTGAAAACCCAGCAACTGAATGCTGAAAAGCATTGCGATGAGCAAGGTCAAATAATAGGAGGCTTTGACGATCGTGTCACCTTTAAGATCCGCGTTGCATTCCTGGCAGCGAAGCTTTACGGGACCGTTCGCCAGGGCAAACTGGGCGAATTTCATGGGAGGTTTTTGGCAGGCAGGGCATTTCATAAATTATGCTCCCGGCTGGTACGGATCGCTTCGATCAATGGGGCAATATGAATCGGGACGGCGCCGACTTCCTCACAAACAACCCCGGCGGCATGGTTGGCAATCGCCACTGCCTCTTTCAGGGTAGCGCCCCCACTCAGGGCGAAAGTGAGGGTTGCGATTACTGTATCTCCCGCACCGGATACATCTGCCACTTTACGGGCGCGGGTGCCTTCCATGGTTAACTCGCCGTTCCGGTCAAACAAGGCCATCCCTTTCTCCCCCAGGGTGATCAGCACCGATACCGCATTTAATTTTTCCAGTAGTTTCAAGCCGGCTTTCCGAAGATTCGCCTCACTATCCAGGCGGATCGCCAGCGCTTCCTCGGTTTCCTTCCGATTCGGTTTAAAAACAGTAACGTTACGAAAAGAAAGGAAATTATCAAACTTCGGATCTACCGTTACCACTTTTTTCTGAGCATTGGCCAGTTGCACAACATCTTCAACCAGGGACGGCGTTAATACGCCCTTGTTGTAATCCTGCAAAATTACCGCATCAACCTCCGGCATTATTTGCTCGATGTAGCGCAGCATCTTTCCCCGAATCGCTCTCGTTGTAACGTTTGTCTTTTCATGATCTACGCGGGCAATATGTTGATTATTACCAATGATGCGGGTTTTCAGGCTGGTCGGCCGGGTAGGATCGGTAATTAATCCATCGGACGGCAAATCTTTATCCTGGAGCATTTTCCGAAAAGTTGCTCCCCAGTCATCGTCTCCGACAGTGCCGACCAGGATGGGGCGAGCGTTCAGGGCAATCAGATTATTAGCGACATTCGCGGCGCCCCCGAAACGGACTGCATCATCAGAAATGTTGATAATCGGTACCGGCGCTTCCGGGGAAATACGGGAAACATTCCCCCACAGATATCGATCGAGCATTAAATCCCCAACGACCAGAATCTGTTTACCACTACCATTTTCAATGATCGACTTTAGTCTGTCCAGACTCAAATCTACCATCGAGTTACTGACCTCCGGTTGATTTTGCTTCTTCTCCATTATTCTCAAAACGGTTTTTCAGCATATCGAGCAGCGCATCTTTAACGATGCTAACCAGGAGCAGCAGGATCAGTAAAGGAAATCCGGTAAAATAAATGAAACGAATAAAAGGGGGTACCCAGCTATATTCAAAAAGCGGAACAATCGTAATAATGATAAAACATAAAAAGATGTAATATTCGGCGATTCTGGTAATGCGTTGGTAATACATTTCGATCATTGAAGGTGGCCTTTCCTGAATTTCCGACTCGTTTTTCACTTCCAATCTTCCTATCTCTAAATTTTATATTGCAACTTTCTACGCCGTCAGCGGCCCGCTGTTTCATTCATCATAAATCTTTCGAACAGCTACTCAGCATTAACAACATCCAAAAAATCCTCGACAAAATCATTTTTTTGCGGGAATTCCACCAATCGTCCGATTTCAACATCATTCTCCAGGATAATAAAAGTCGGCACCCGCTGGATATCATTAAGAATTGCTGTTAGCTCAGAATCCTGCTTATCTCTGTTTACGCCCAGCAGCTCTATTTTCAGATTCGGATTTTCCGCGGCGACTAACGCCTGGACAAACGGCGGCACACCATCGCGGGAATCGCCACACCAGGTTCCCAGATAGCAAAGGATGTTTAGCTGGCGGGTAATCTCTTTCAGCTGGGCAACATGCGCAGCATTGACCGCCACTTCAGCATCCTGTGCTTTCCAACGCGGAAAATAGTAGAGAATATCGTCATATGTTATTTCTCCCAATAACATATCTTCATTCTTAATAGCAGTCAATGTGCTGGTTGGTTTGTAAGTCGCTTTCATACACCCTATAAATCCGATAAACATTAAAATAAGCAGTAAGCTACGTATCAGCATTCCTTCCTCTCCAATTTGCTAGTTTCTTACAATACCTTCCCGGGTAACAAAAAAATTCGCGACCCTTTCATGGTCCGCATATACACCGAGGTTCTTCCCGTTCAGCCAAATTTCGATCCCATTGGCTTTCCCAA
>JAUIFT010000384.1 GCA_030430345.1 Calditrichia bacterium
TTCTTGGCGTGTCAAAATCCGCTGCCCGGCAAAAAGCAATGGCATTGTTACAGCAACTGGATATTGCCAAACTTGCCGACAGATTTCCGAAACAACTGAGCCAGGGAGAAAAACAACGGGTGGCAATCGCCCGCGCCCTCGCCAACAATGCCGGGCTGATTATTGCTGACGAGCCGACCGCGAACCTGGAATCCACCCAGGGATTTGAGATTATCCAGTTGCTGCACCGGTTGGCAAAATCTCACGGAAAGTCAGTGATTGTTGCCAGCCATGATCAACGAATGATCTCCGTTGCCGACCGGGTATTATATATCGAAGATGGGACAATTCTACCGGAAGACATCGCTTCTGTTAAGCTCTTGCAAAATGGATGATGTACCAAATGGTTATCTCATAACAGGATAGCGAACAGAGATATGTGTGATGGCAATGTGTTATTTTCAAAACAATTGGTCATTATCACACAAATACAGCTGAAAAGCGGGCAAAAATTTTCTGTGAGCGGATTGTGCCGAGAAAAAAATTAGCTTCCCGGGCTTATTACTTGAATTTTCTCTTACAATAACATAGTTTGGAAGAGCCAGTTAAACCTTCACCAACTCCAGCGGCCGATATCACTTCCACCGGTAGTGTTCATATTGTATGGCTCCTGAACTAGATAAATTCAGTGCATTATATAATTACCGCTATATTCTCATCAACCATCCAAGGAGATTTTTATGTCGAAGCATTATTCGGTACTCGATCGTCAGCAAGCTATTGTCGGTCAGCAAGTCGACCGCTTTATTTCCCTGAAGCAAGCCCGAAAAGTTACCAGAGATTTTACACTGAAAACCGACGGGATTATTTCCCATCTTTATGAAGGAGTAAAAGTGTCCCGGTTACTAGACCAGGAAGAAGCGTATGGTTTCAGAGTTTATCATGGCAAACACATAGATGGATTGCTAAAAGGTATGCATGCGATTGTTCTCGTTAGTGTGGATAAGTTCAACAATGACTTAACCAATGGTCTTATACTGGAATTATCCAGTGGCTGTCCGCCCTATTGCATGGACATGTTCTCCAATAAAGATGATGACTTGAACAAAAATCTCTGGATGCAATCCGGTAGTTTCATTTCCCTGGAATTGGCCGGTCAACTTACTGATGACTTCACCTACAACATTGCTGGCAATGTCGCCTACCTCTTTTCCGCCGAAAAAGTCCGCCAGATTTTAGAGCAGCCAGGCTGTAATGGTCTACGGTTTTATCATGGCGAGTCACCGGCAGGAGATCATACCCTGATTGCCATCGGCGCCAATCGCTTCGGCAAAGATCTTCGACTGGGAAAAATGTTGACTTCTGAGTTGGTCAATACTTTATAAGCATTTAACCACAGCGTTGAAGCTAGTGGCCCGAAAGGGCCACTAGCACTAAGCGGTAATCTTATTCCCCACCCGCCAATATTGGTATCTCCATATTTTCCCGAAACATGCTTCCCGCACATCATTAATGAAAAATGTCCGAATATTTTTGTGATGCCTTGCAATAATGCCGCACGGCTTTTTGATAAAATAATGAATTGAGGTAAAGATCCTGGCCGTTCAGGCAGCAAAATATCTAACCTCATTCATTTCAGACAGATACATTTCTTTGTTGGCTCCTTTTTTAGAACTTTTAGGGATCAACCTGGCGGAGCTTTACTCAAAAAACGCTGCCGGCCCTTTTTACACTCAAATAATTTTCACAGGTGAATGGCAGACCGTAACCGACATCCGCAGCAACCACTGAAAATCGCCTTCTGGAGCAGTAGTTATTTTCGGGGATTTGGCGGTGCGGAAAAGATTGTCAACGATATCCTCCTTTCTCCGAAGATGGCCGTATTTAAACGACATCTGATTGCGGAAAGGGTTCAGCAATCCCAGGCAAACAGTCATTTTTTTCGTCCCCTGCCTCCCGGTGTAAGCATCTACCAAAACACTTTCTGCAACCCGCTGCTGGCCCGAAATCATCCCTTATTATTCCTGATCCGCCTGCTGAAATATTTTAAGGCCGCCATTCAACTGGGATTTTTTTTCCGCCGCGAAAAGATTGACATCGTGCATTTACACATGGTAAATATCGATGTCCTCTTGCTGATATTTTACAAACACATCTTTAAATACCGACTGGTTATCACCTTTACCGGTATGGAGATCGCATTAGCGGAAGATGGTGCAATGTCCCGCTGGAAAATGAGAAAAGCACTGAAATACGCCGACCGGATAAGCACTGTATCGCAAGATATTCAAGCACAATTGGCCAAACAATTCGCTTACCCGGATGCTCATTATATTTGCAACGGTATCGATATTGATTCATTAAATGTCAATCAAACCGGGCAGCGTGAAATCGAAGACGGCAGCTTCATCTTCTGTGGACGCTTGCACCCGGTAAAACGCATTCCTTACCTGATCGACGTCTTTCATGACTGCATCCGGGCAGGCTGCCGGAAAAAACTATATATCATCGGTGATGGTGCGGATATGGGTAACGCTCGGGAGCGTATCCACAAATATGATATTGGCAAACAAGTAATTCTATTGGGAGCAAAACCGCATCAGGAAACGGTCGCGATTTTGGCACAGGGGGGCTGCCTGCTGCTAAGTTCAGCCAGCGAAGGCAATCCGATTGTTGTTCTGGAAGCGATGGCCCTGGCGAAACCGGTCATCGCTCCAACTGTCGGTGGTCTGGTAGAAATGATTACCCATGGAGAAGATGGTTTTCTCTACGCACCGGCAGACAAGAAAGCCTTCCGGGATTATATTTTAACATTGTCCGCAAACAATGATCTCGCCAAAAAAATGGGCTGTAATGCCCGCCAAAAGATCGCAGCAAACTTTAGCCATGAACAGATGATCGACAGCTTTATGGAAATTTATAATTCATTAAGAAAACCGCTCTCCAAACAAGCGCTATTCTCCAATTATCAATGTCAAAGCGATGCTGAATGATTGAAAGAATCACATTTCAATGCCTGATTTTTGGCCGCATTCTGTTGGAGTATGCCGCCATGACTGTTGGGCTCTTCCGCCTTTCACCGTTTTTCCGGCGACAATCCCCCCGGCGTATGCGCATTGCATTCCAGGCATATTCAATCCATTTAGCGCAACATTATCAAACGATTATTTCCGAGCTATTGAAAGATTCGGTGCAGTATGAGGTGCTGTTTGTTGTCCTGCCCCATCCCCATTTCTCCCGAAAATCCCGGCGGGCACTTACCATGTTCGCCCGCGAGCAACTCAATATTCCAACTGCAAATATTTATCATTTCTGGGAAACCCTCTGGAAAAAACTCGATCTGATCATATTTAATGACGTCTATGCCAAATTTCCCCTGCGATCAACAAAGAAATGTTTGATGCAGCATGGGGTTATTTTAAATGAGCGCTGGATGAAGCAACATTTTTTCCGGAAAACAATCGCCGACTTTGATATCGTTTTGTTGAATGGCGAATTCGATTATAACCTCATCAATCACTATTACAAAAATAACACAGGTGCCTTTGAAGCCTATCCGATTGGTTTTCCTTTTCTGGACAGAATCAAATTACTGGACGAAAATCCCGCTAACTACCTTGGCAAACTTTCCCATCGCCGGAAAAAGATGAATATTTTGGTTGCGCCCTCCTGGTCCGGCCTAAACCTCTTGGAAAATAACGGCAGAGATTATCTTGACCAGGTCGTGACCACTTTATCCGATATGGATGTGAACATGATTATCAAGCTGCATGCCTGTTCCTACAATAAAATTATGGCCGGGGGAGTCGATTGGAAAAAACATCTGGAGAAGTATGCCGGACATGAAAATATCAAAATAGATTATGATGTTGACGATATCCCGGCAATAAAATATTGCGACGTACTGATTACTGATATTTCCAGCCGCTCCTTCAATTTCCTTCTTCTGGAAAAACCGGTAATCTATTATTTTCCGACCAGCGCAACCCGGGAGAATGGAGATGCCAACCGTATCGCAATGGTCAAAGAAAGCGCCGTCAGTGCCACCTCCCCGGAGCACATCCGGGAAATCATTTCCCGATTTATGAGTAACGGTAAATATAAGCCCAAACAGAATTTAAGGGGCGACGAGCTCTTTACCAATTTTGGCAATGCAACAGCAGCGGCGGTAGAAATAATTAAACAGAGTGTGAATAATTCCAGGTAGAC
>JAUIFT010000385.1 GCA_030430345.1 Calditrichia bacterium
TGCGCAGTTCCCAGGGGGCAGCGACACATAGCAAACATGTGCTCGGACTGGCGTTGCTTGCCCAATTGCTAATCTATTGGGCGTTTTTTCTTTTCCCTGATGGCCGGTGGGCGAATATGGGGAGTTTCGATCAGGCAGCGTTATTTGCAACCCAGCAAGCCGTAGTTGCACTCTACTTTACTTCTGCAATTACCAAGCTCCGCCGCTCCGGTTTTAGCTGGATAAAAAATGCCCCATTTATCAAACTTGATATTATTAAGTCCAGCGAGCAAAAGTATTACGATGCCCTTGATAAATCCTGGCTGGAAAAGCAAAGAATTCTTAACAAGGGAATTTTTCGCTTTCCGAATATTGTTCGACTGATACTCGCCAGCGGGCTGATGATAGAGTTACTGTCGCCTTTATTTCTCATCAACCGAATCACTTTGCTAATCGGAGGCGGCCTCTTGTTGTTTTTTCATAACATGGTCGGTAGCCAGATGGGTCTCCATTTCAAAAAATTGCAATGGATGGTGTTAATCTTTTTTGTCAATCCACCTTATTGGTTAATGGTATTACTGGAAACATTTAGCGGAAAATTTTGAGGATAATATGAGAATTGTATATCTTGCCAATACGCGCATTCCTTCCCGGAGAGCAAACAGTAAAAATGTAATGAAGATGTGCCAGGCATTGGCGCATAATGGTCATAAAGTCGTTTTGATGAATTACGACTATCCGGATGTGGAGAAAAATATTCCGGATGTGTACGATTTTTACGGTGTGGATAAATGCTTCCCGATCAAACTGCTGCCGCCCAGGGGGCAAGCTTCGCGGATCGATTATCGCACTCGAATAAAGTGGTTCGTGCGTATGCAACGGCCCGATTTAATTATCATGAGGGATCATAGTCTCCGTTTCGACCCTGCCCGTATGGGCATCCCGATCGTGCTCGATGCACATAAACTTATTTACAGCCCGAGAGATATCGCCCCTTTCCGGAAGTTACTGGCTAGCAATAATTTCTCCCGGATGATTACAAATTGCAATGCCCTGCGCAGCGCTTACTTAAGGAATTATCAGATTCCTGAGGAGAGGATTCAGGCGTTGCATAACGGTGCGGATGCCCCGAAAGGTGTTCAGCCGTTACGATTAAAAGAGAACGGCCGTTTGCAGGCGGGGTATATTGGCCATCTTTATCCCGGAAAAGGGATGGAGATCATTAGTGTGCTGGCGCCCCGCTGTCCGAATGTAGACTTCCATGTCGTGGGTGGAACGACGGCAGATGCGGCATTCTGGCAAGAAAAATTGCAAGATACCCCGAATGTTCATTTTCATGGTTTTCAGCCACACCGGGAAGCGGTACGCTGGCAATTAACGATGGATGTGCTTCTGGTGCCCTGTCAGCGGGAAGTCGCTTCTGCCGGCGGGGGCGGACTGAATATTGGAGACTGGATGTCCCCGATAAAAATTTTTGAATATATGGCAGCCGGTAAAGCGATTCTTGCCTCCGATTTGCCGGCGGTTCGTGAGATTCTCAGTCACAATAAAAATGCATACCTCTGCGCCCCGGATGATATTGATGCCTGGGTGAAATCTTTAAAATTTCTCGCTGATCACCCGGCACAAAGAAGCTCCCTCGGGGCAACCGCCCGGGCGCATTTTCAGCAAAATTATACCTGGCAGGGGCGTGCAGAGCAGCTGCTTGCCGGATTAGCAAACTAAAGTTAGAAATATGGAAAAATTACCAACCATAATATATATCGTCGGCCGCGGGCATAGCGGCTCCACATTGCTGGACTTATTGATTAGCTCCCATTCCTCAACAATCAGCATTGGGGAAATAAAATCTTTCTCCCAGAAGAAGAAGAACAGAGGGCGTCATCTTCTGGAGGAACCTTGCACTTGTGGTGCAGCGAAAATTCGTGATTGCAATTTCTGGAGAAAGGTGAATGATTCTCTGCAGAAAAACGCGGGGCTTACCCTGGATGCACTTGATGTTTATCATGACGATCCGGAAACGTTCAAAAAACATAACCGGGCGCTCTATCGGGCTGTGCAGAAAGTTAGCGGTCAAAATTATATTGTTGATTCTTCCAAGGACATTAAACGCCTCGCCTGGCTGGTCCGTTGCGGGTGCTTTGATATTCGCCCGATTCACCTGATGCGCAATCCGCTCGGGGTGATTAATTCTCAAATTAGATTGGGGCATGATTGGGTCGACCATACTCGAAAGTATACCGCGGTTACCATGCAAACCCGCCGCTTGCTCCGGGATGTTCCATACTGGAAAATCCGTTATGAAGATCTGGCCAAAAATCCGGAAAGTATACTAAAGGAAACAATGTACTGGTTGGGACTGACCTTTGAAAAAACACAGCTGAATTGGCCGGCTCACCAGCACCATAACGTGAATGGCAATCGAATGCGCTTTAAACGGGACAAAGAAATTAAAGCAGATAACAGCTGGCAGAAAAATTTGTCCCGGAGACAGAAATTACGGATTCGTTGGATGACGTTACCAACAAAAACCACCGGCACCTGGCTGTATGAAAGCTGCCCGGCATTATGGAATCTGAAGGTGAGAGAAAAAAACGGGTGTATTTACGAGCGGCAGTTGCCAATTTTATGACAAACCGGTCGTAACTTTATTTTCATTTGTCATAATTATGCGCTTAAGCAAAAAGCTTAGTTAATCCTTTGGTAATTTATACCTGGTATTAAATTTTGTCGAGCATGTTGAAGTTGAGGAGAGGAGCCGTAAACTTCACTACCCGACATCCCGGAGAGGAAGTTCTACAAACATTGAATAGGGAAGTTTTATGTTCAACAGGGATCGTTCGAAATCTTCGAATGAAAACGATATCTGGCGTTTTCTTCTCATTGCGCTACAACTGGGTTTGGTTTTATACGTTATCGACCTTTTTCATTTGGAAGAAGATCACGGATTCAATTCACTCTTGCCAATCATTTTTGGTGGATTTATTATTCATAGCTGGTTGCCGAAACGTTGGCGCCCACCTTTCTTTTTTCTGCTGACACTCACCGCTATTCTTTTCTTGTTTGGTGCAAAATATGGCAGTATTCTCATTGGTATTGGGGTGGGCTTAATTGCACTCTGCCATCTGCCGTTGAACTATTGGCTGCGAATTGGTTTAATTCTAATTGCTGTGGGATTCCTCGCTGCTTTTCGCAGTGGCTGGATGCCCTCCGATTGGGCGCCGTTTATTATGCCAATCCTTGGTTCAATGTTTATGTTCCGCTTGATCATTTATCTTTATGATCTCAAGAATGAGTCGATTCGCCCGGCATTTTGGCAGCGCCTTAACTATTTTTTTATGCTCCCCAACGTTTGTCTGCCCCTCTTTCCGATTATCGATTATGTTAAATTTCATCGGAGTCATTACAGTGCGGACGCCTATGAAATTTACCGAAAAGGCATTCGCTGGATGTTCCGCGGAGTTACCCATTTATTGATTTACCGGGTTATTTATTACTATGTCATACCGTCGCCGACTGACGTGAATGACTTGAACGGCCTGGTGCTCCTGATGATGTGCAGTTTTATGCTCTATACCCGGGTATCCGGTCTTTTCCATCTGATAACGGGGATTCTTTGCCTGTTTGGTTATAATATGCCGCCAACGCATAACTTGTATTTCCTCGCTTCCGGCTTTAACGATTTTTGGCGCCGGGCCAATATTTACTGGAAAGACTTTATGATGAAAGTCTTCTATTATCCCTTATTCCTCAAGATGCAGCGTTTCGGGCAATACCGTGGCATTATTTTTACCATGCTGCCGTTGTTTGTGATTAGCTGGCTGTTCCATTCCTATCAATGGTTTTGGATTCGGGGCAGTTTCCCGGTCACCCTTATAGACGGCATATTTTGGTGTTTTTTTGGATTAATGGTGTTGACTAATTCACTCATGCAGGCTAAATGGGGGCGCCGTCGCAGCCTGGGAAAAAAACGCTGGTCATTTGGACGGGCGTTGCGCCTCTCCCTGCAAACGGTCAGTATGTTTTCCCTGATGTGTTTCCTCTGGGTATTTTATACCAGCAACTCTATTCCCGATTGGCTGGCCTTGCTTTCCAAAGCTGCTAATTATGAAACCATCGATATTGTCCGCATTGTGGCTGTTTGGATTTCGGCCGTTGCCGTTGGCCTCGTTTTTCAGTATCTCAATAGCCAGGATGTCTCGC
>JAUIFT010000386.1 GCA_030430345.1 Calditrichia bacterium
TGTGCTGGCGGAAACCGAGCGGGAAGTGCTGCGGAATATTTTCGTGCTTGTCTGGAATGCCCTGCTCGGTATCGCGGTGCTTCTGATTTTGATCTTTATGCTGTTTAAACTGGCTGAGAGCAACCGCAATCTGAAAAAAGAGATTTTAAAACACAAGGAAACCGCAGATAAATTAAAGAGTGCGAAGACAACCGCGGAAACAGCGAATCAAACAAAGAGTGAATTCCTGGCGGTGATAAGTCATGAAATCCGGACACCGCTGAATGCGATTATTGGTATGTCCGAGCTGGTGCTGGATACCAAGTTGACGAAGGAACAGCATGACTATCTCAGTGCGGTTAAGTCTTCCAGCGATCTTTTGCTGACGCTCATGAATGACATCCTGGACTTTTCCAAAATTGAATCCGGACAGCTGAAGCTGGATCTTAAGGAATTCGATTTACGCAAATGTCTGACCGATGTCCATAAGTCATTTTTTGTTCGTGCGTCTCAAAAAGATCTGACATTTGTCTCCGACTATGACATGAATGCCATTCCGGAATATGTAATTGGTGATGACCACCGGTTGCGTCAAATTTTCATCAATTTGCTCGGTAATGCGGTGAAATTTACCAACCAGGGCGGTGTTCGGATGGAGATCAGGAAGCAATGGGAAAAAGAAGATTACCTGATGCTGCAATTCTCGGTATATGATACTGGCGTTGGTATTCCACCCAACAAACAAAGGATCATATTCGAAATGTTCTCCCAGGTCGATAGCTCAAACCGGCGGCAATATGGCGGCGCAGGACTGGGGCTTAGTATCGCTCACAAATTAGTGCAAATGATGGGTGGCCGCATCTGGGTAGAAAGTCCCAATCCTATAGATGGCACGCTGGAGGAGAATCCCGGCAGCGTTTTCCATTTTACTGTTTGTTTTAAGAAATCCAGCAAAAAAGCTGCGAAGATCAAAGTCGAAGCCCGGCCGGAAGTTGAAGAGCATGCCCGGCAGCTAAAAGTATTACTGGCGGAAGACAATCCGGTAAATCAAAAAATGATTGCCCGCATCCTGGAAAAAATGGGCTACGGCGTCAGTCTGGCCTGCAACGGCAAGGAAGCGGTAAACAAGTGGCAGAAGGATTATCACGACATTATATTGATGGATATTCAGATGCCGGAGATGGATGGTTACGAAGCGACAGCCACTATTCGTGAATACGAAAAACAAAGCGGCGTCCATGTCCCGATAATTGCAGTGACTGCAAATGTCATGAACGGAGACCGGGAGAAATGCATCGAAGCCGGCATGGATGAGTATGTTCCGAAACCGATTAGTAAAAAGAAACTGATTCAGGCGATTGAAGGAGTTATTAGCACCGAATGATAGATTCTTTTCGCATCACAGCATTCATCGTTCTAGTCAAAATTTTTAGTTTTTCACCTGCTTTGGCGCAAACCGGGAAAATTCAGTTTCACGAAAAATCCCAGGCCAGCAATGTCGATTACCATTCTTTTAATGCTGCCTTAATGCTCAAATATCGTATTGAGGCAGCTTTTAAACGCCTCCCCCGAAATCCGGTACTGAAACCCTCCCAAAAAGGCTGGGATAGTCGCGATGTCGCTGATCCCTTTCTGTTGGTTACCGCCGATTCCGTCATGCTCTTTTATGACGGAGACAGCCGGGATCGTTATCGTATTGGCTATGCTGTGCAAAAAAAGGAGGGTCTGCGCTGGATAAAGCGGGGTGAAATATTCTCCGGCAGTGGCGGCGAATGGGATCGTTATCATCAAATTGCCCCGGTAGTGATTCCCCGCCCGGAGGGCTGGCGGCTCTATTATAATGGCCATTTTGAAGATGATGAACTGGGGTACCGCTGGGGATTTGCCCAACGGCAAAATGACGGCAGTTGGCGAGCGCCGGCCAATACACCGATGATTCCGGCCGATTCCACCCGCTGGGATTTTGCCGGCAATGCTTATGGTGATATTCTTTACATGCCCGAGTCCGGCATATACAAAATGTGGTATACCGGTTTCCAGGGCCCATTGGCATCAATTGCTTATGCAGAATCGAAGGACGGTCTTCACTGGGAGTTCCCGCAAGCGCAACCGGTGCTGACACATCTGCCCGGTGTCATCGCCCCGGAGGTTATTTTTAATGGGGAAAGCTATCGCATGTTTTATGTGCAATTGGATTTAACCTCAAAGGGATTAGGAACAAAAATAATGCAGGCGGTGTCGGATGATGGCCTGGCCTGGCGCAATCAGCAGGAAGTGCTTCGTCCGCGGGTAAAGTGGGAAGGGAAGCGCCTGATGCGTCCCTCACTGGCATTCTTCGCTGGGAAATTACAGCTGTACTATACTGCCGGCCGGGGAGGAAGCTGGAAGATCGGCGCAGCAAGCGCGCAGGCAACATTTCAGGAAAGTGGTGAGTGGATTTCCCCTCCAATATTGTTTAAAGAAGGGCAGCTGAGAATTAAATATGAACAGCCGGAGCACACCCGTTTGCATTTTGCATTTTTAGGGGAAACTGATGATGATATCTGGGAAGTCGCGCTGCCCGATAATCCAGTAATTTTACGGAAGGGAGTATGCCAGGCAGATATTTCACTGCCAGCTGAAGTAATCAACCGCCCATGTAAAATTCGGATTCAATTGGAAAGCAGCGATAGAAAAAGTTCGCCGGTCGTTTACGAATTGATCCGGGTAGAACACTAAGCACCATTTCTGATGACAGTAGCGGTCATTTTGCATCTGTGCTATTTATAACCGCTACTGCCTGCGAGTCAAATTTTATCCTGTCGAACCAACTCAGTGCGCTGCTCATCAAATTAGAATCAGCTCTTCCTGCATATCCCCACAAACGACAACCTCGCCTTCCAGGGTAATAAACACATTGATTTCCGAACGCACCGCCATCTCACCTTCCAGGTAAATGCCCGGTTCAATCGAGAAACAGATGCCCGGCACCAGCTTACGTTCATCTTTGGTTTCCAGGTTGTCTATATGCACGCCATTGCCGTGAACGTTGCCGCCGATGGAATGTCCGGTACGATGGATGAAGAAGTCGCCGTATCCCTTTGCGATAATATAATTCCGACAGGCGTCATCTACTTCCCAGCCGAAGCAGTCTTCGCCTTTGGCAAAGCGGTCTTTAACAAAATCAAGGGCGGCATTGCGGGCATCGCGGGCGACCTGAAAAATCTCGGTATACTTCTCCGGAGGATTGCTGCCGACATAGCCGCACCAGGTAACGTCGTAATAAACGGAACCGGGTTCATCCTTTTTCGCCCAAAGGTCGATAAGCACCGTGTCGCCCGGTTTGAAAATGTAATTCTCTTCACCTTGTTTCGGCTCAAAATGCGGATCCGCCGGGTGCTCATTAATCCCGACAATCGGCCCATGCCCTTCACAGGTGAGTCCCTCCTCTTCGAAGCGCTTCATGATAAATTGCTGGATTTCATACTCGGTTACCGGGCGTTCGTTTTTAACGGCGTCGCGAATCGCGGCATAAGCCTCATCTTTAATTTTTAAGACGATCTCTCCCGCTTCCTTATGGCTGCGATATCCTTTCTCGTCAATAATCGCTTCGAATTGCTGAATCAGGTCGGCAGCGCCAACGACCTCATATCCCAGGCTGCGAACCAGGTCCACCGTGCCGGCGTCTACGATCGAGGTGTAGGGAATATTATTAAGCGGAGAATAGTTCATGGCTATGGTTTTCCGATCGCCGAGCATGACGCTAATCTGTTGATGCAATTCTTTCCAGGGGAGATAAACCAGTTTGTCGCCGGGCAGGCTATCGAGCATGGATTGTTCAATTTTGTGCACCAGTTTCACCGGCGCGCCTTCTGCAGGAATAAAATAAAACCAGCGCCGGCTGCAAAAGCGATTGGGATTCAAGCCGAGGATGCTGATTGCGAGATGATCGCGATTGTGAAAGTTGTAGAAAAGCCAGCCGTCAACTCCGGCGGATTTGATTGCAGATTGAATTTGAGAAATGTCCATGGTGCGCGCCTCCTGATTTTTTTTCCTGGAATTTAAAAGTACACGGAAGCGTATTTTAAATGATGGGGAAATAAATAGCAATGAAATATTTCTATCCTGAAATTGGTTTTCATCAACCGCTGCTTTCGTTAATAGAAAAGCCCCGCAAGCGATCGTCAGGACCGGTTGCGGGGCTAAATAAGCGAATAAAACC
>JAUIFT010000387.1 GCA_030430345.1 Calditrichia bacterium
CCACCTCCCGGTATTGCGCTTTTCCAATTTCATACGGAACGCCGGCTGCGGTTAATTCTTCCTCGTTTTTGCCAACGGTAGAAATTTCCGGAATACTGTATATACCATAAGGGAACAATGCGGGAATACTATGGGTCTTCTCGCCAAAGACATGGCAGGCCGCCATTCTTCCCTGTTCCATAGAGGTAGAGGCAAGGCTGGGAAAACCGATAATATCGCCAATAGCGTAGATATTCGGCACATCGGTTTAAAAATTGTCATTTACTTTCAGGCGGCCACGTTTATCCGCACTCAGTCCGGCTGCTTCCAGATTAAGCGCAGCGCTCGCACCGGTGCGGCCGATACTGTAGAGCACCTTTTCCGATTGGATAATTTTACCACTTTCCAGGTGAATTTTCACGCTCTCATGATCATCCTCCACCATCTCTACCCCGCTGACATTTTCCCCGGTATGAATGATGACATCGTTTTGCCGAAGATGATAGACAAGATCATCGATAATTTCCCGGTCGATAAAAGAGAGCATATCATCCCGCCGGTCGATCAGGGTTACTCGCACATCCAGTGCCGCAAAAATACTGGCATATTCAATCCCGATAACCCCGGCGCCAACGACTGTCAGGGTGCGGGGAATTTCATCCATGTAAAGGATGTCGTCGCTGGTCATGATATTACGGCCGTCGAAGGGAATATGCGGATCCCGGGTGGCGCTGGTACCGGTAGCGATAAAAATATTTTCCGCACTGACTTGCTGCTCCTGGTCGCTGTCGACAATTTTCAGATTTAGGGTATGCGGATCGGCAAAGGACGCCTCCGCATTGATCACATCTATTCCATTTCTGCTTAATTGATGCAGGGTAACGTCGATCTCGTTTCGCATAACATGCTCGGTACGGCGGGAAAGGTCGGTAACGGTTATTTTATCCTTTACCTGGTACGCCTCACCATAAATGTTATGCTGGCGGTATCCGGAAAGGTAGATAACTGCTTCACGCAGGGTTTTACTGGGAATGGTCCCGGAGTTAATGCAGACCCCGCCAACCACTGATTTCCGTTCGACAATGGCAACTTTTTTCTCCAGTTTCGCCGCCTGAATTGCTGCTTTTTGCCCCGCCGGTCCGGAGCCGATCACGATAAGTTCATAGTCATACTGCGCCATAGTTCATCCCCTTTTTACAATTATCAGTATCAGTGACCAATCCACAGCCGGCTATTCAGGCCATTAAAACCATCCGGTTCGCGAAAAACATTTTCCGGATCATCTATCCAACGCCAGCCATCCAGCACAAATTTATAGAGATAAAAGCCATTTGGCAACATCGGTATTTCAAGACGCCAACGGCCTTCCCCATAATAATCAAAAAATATCTGGTTCGGTTGCCAGTTATTAAAGTTTCCGGCGAGAGAAACGCTCTGTGCATCATGGTTATGGAAATAAAAGACAATTTTCGACTGGGCCCGGTCGATAAACGGCGAGGGCGGGCGATTCAGGAAAGGATGATTTTCTTTCAAGGCCATATCCACTGCAGCAGGAGGATCGATAACCCCATGCCCCTGCCGCTCCATGGAGACATTTTTTAAGGGACGAGCAGTCAGGAAAAGAATATTACGTATCGCTCGCGGCGTTAACCCGGGACTCGCCTCTAGCATTTGGGCAATAACTGAGCATACGATCGGTGCTGCGAAGGATGTGCCGTCAGCATGTTGGTAATCCCGATGAATATACTTGTTCCGGTAAATTTCCTGCGCAACAGCGTCACGAATCTCCCCGGGAGAGGCCTGCAGTAGAGATGATGAGAGGCTGGTATGCCCAATCTCCCGGGCCAGCACAGTGCCAATATCATCGTCACTTGCTTCCAGGACGTCGAACAATGCACTTGCTTCTCTTTGCTGATCGGTTTTGGGCAAGATCGGCGCTGCCAACCAAATACTCGGCGCAATAATGCCCGGCTTCAGAAAATCATCAACTGTATAGCCGAAGGTGGAATGATAAAGGGTATCATCGTCCAGCCACATCGTATTTTGATCGTTCAGTCCACCGACAGCGATGACGTTCGGTGCACTTGCCGGAGGGCGGATTGGCATAGTAGTATCGTTCCCGATGGCAGCAACCACAGTTATGCCCGCCTCCACCGCGGCCTCCGCGGCCTGGGCAACAACACTGTCCTGATAAGAAATCGCCCAATCATCCGTTACGGAGAGGTTAATAATGCGGATATTATGCTGCTCTTTATAACGGATTGCCCAGCGGATCGCTTTAGCAATATTTTCTCCGGTAATGCGCCCATCGTCCTGAACTTTAATCAGCACCAAATCGGCTTCCGGAGCGATGCTGCTGTAAACGCCATTGGATTGATAGCCATTGCCGGCCGCGACCACCGCAGTCATTGTACCATGCCAGCTATGTCCGTATGCCCGGTTAAAATAACTGGTCCGGCGTCCCGGATGAGTAATATCCACCAGTGCCCGAATGCGATTCAGGGGCTGAACAAGATCCGGATGCGGGTAAAACCCACTGTCAATGACGCAGATGGTTGTCCCGTTTCCCCGGTATTCCCTGCTGGCATTGAGGCGGTCCGGCGTCGGTAACACCAACGGATCATAAGTTGCCTCCGAAACGGCTTCGGTTGGCATTTCGTCCCGCATTATTTTTACATAGCTACGATCGATACAACGCGGACAAGCGCCATGATCCAGATGCCATTCCGGATGCAATGCCTCAATTTTTTGCAAAAGGCGCGCTTCCGGAGAATTTTCAAAGCCATGGATAAGCCGGTCAACTTCCATTCCGCATAAAGGACAAACGGTCGAAAAAGATTTATTCAAAATATGCCTCTCTAACAAAGTTTGCAGATGAGCAAAATTCAAGTTCAGGATGAAGAGTTACTCACTTGCCCCTTTGGGGTTTGCTCGATTATTCATTTATTTTTATTTCTTTCGCGGCTGCAGCAGCTTTGCCACCAGCCCGGTCCAGCCGGTTTGATGGGAAGCGCCGACCCCCCGGCCATTATCGCCATGAAAATATTCGTAAAACAGCAGGTGATCGCGAAAATGCGGATCCTGCTGAAATTTATCGGCGTCTCCGAATACTGCCCGGCGGCCATGTTCATCACGCAGAAAAAGCCGGCAAAGCCGTTCGGAAAGTGATTCGGCAACTTCGGCAATCGTCACAAATTTACCTGAACCAGTGGGGTATTCGATCTTAAAATCGTCATTATAGTAATGATGAAATTTTTGCAGGGATTCGATGATGAGAAAATTCACCGGAAACCAGACCGGCCCCCGCCAGTTGGAGTTGCCGCCGAACATATAAGAATCCGATTCGCCGGGCACATAGCTAACCTGATGCGCATGATTATTGAGGTGAAAAACATAAGGGTTAGCCTGATGATATTTCGACAGCGCCCGCACGCCATACTCGGAAAGGAACTCATTTTCATCAAGCATCCGCTTCAAAAGGCGCTTCATCCGATGCCCGCGCAGTAAAGATAACAAGCGGCGCTCCCCTAATCCGGGCTCATACCAACGGGAAACCAAACTGGCGAGGTCCGGGCGATTTTCCAGGAACCATTCCAGCCGTGCTTTAAACTCCGGCAATTTCTCCAGCGTTCCCGGCTCCAGGGTTTCGACTGCAAAGAGGGGGATTAATCCGACCATGGAACGCACCTTCAGGCGTTTCGCTTCTCCATTGGGAAAATGGATGGCGTCGTAAAAAAATTTATCGCTATCATCCCAGAGGTCTATATCCTCTTTCCCGATATTCGCCATCGCCCCGGCGATATAGAGGAAGTGTTCAAAAAATTTGGTAGCAGTGCTCTGATAGACAGGGTTATGCAGCGCCAGCTCGATAGATATCCGCATCAGATTAAGAGAATACATTGCCATCCAGCTGGTGCCATCGGCCTGCTCCAGATGCCCACCGGTTGGTAAGGGCGCACTGCGATCAAATACGCCAATATTATCCAACCCCAGAAAACCACCACTGAAGAGATGATCGCCCTGCGGATCCTTTTGGTTTACCCACCAAGTAAAATTGAGCAGCAACTTTTGAAACACCCGGGCCAGAAACACCCGGTCGCGTTCGCCCCGCTCCGCCGTCATTTTATAAACTCGCCAACAGGCCCAAGCATGCACGGGAGGATTCACATCGTCGAAAGCAAACTCATAGGCCGGG
>JAUIFT010000388.1 GCA_030430345.1 Calditrichia bacterium
CGAAATTTCTTTGGGGCTTTTTCCATCCTGGGTTATGAAATTATGTGAATGTGGCGTTTGGATATTGCAAGGTTTTCCGCTGTCAATAACTAACACACTTCTTAAGGCCCTCCCCAAAGCCATGCCGGCTGAAAGTCCGGCATAACTGCCGCCGACGATAATCACATCAAAATTTTCTCTGTCTGTCATTTTTTTATATTTTCTATATGCTGTTAAAGGATGTGGCAAGACTGATGCTGTTAGTACAAGTCCGCCTTGTTTAATAAATTCTCTTCTGGTTATGCTATTTTCTGTCTTTTGCTGTGTGATCAAAAAAATCCCTTACAGCCCATTCTGCAGCCGGGAACGATAGCCCGACCATATACTCTCGTCGACCGTGACATCGTTCCATATCTCCGGCACCAAAAGCGCAATTTGTTTGTCGATCAGCGTTTGCAACTGATTGCGAAAGGCCAGGAAGTCTTGATAATGGGTGGCCGTCAAGGCATTGAAGCGGTCCTGGAAAAATGAAACCGGGTTAAACCAATAACTCAAGCTAATCAGGGCATTTTTCTCACGATTTTCATTTTCGATGCGAACGATGCTTTTCTTCAGCAATTCGTTGGCGAGAGAGCTGACGGAACGGCTGATCGCCCTGGCTATTCTGCTGCTGTCTTTCGCAAGCGGGCTGTCAACAATTTCCGGGAAGCGCTCAAAGAGCATTGATCTGAGCGTATCAGCCGGTTGATCAAACAATTGCTCGCGCTCATCACTTTTTGCGTCGATCAAATCCGTCATTAAGCTCGCCGGATTTTTGATGCTGACGAATTGATAGACTGAAGCGGGCACAATGAATGTCAACAGCAGCCAGACGCCTGCCATCATCAGGGTGTTTTTGGCAGTGCCGCCTCCATACTTAAGAATGAGGAAGTAAATGACTGTCCAGAAAAGTAAATAGAACAGAAGCAAAAGAACGATACCGAGAATGGGTGCAGTTTCACTGGCAAATACGCCGGTGAGAAAACCACCATAGAAAAACATTAGCAAGAGACTTAGAAAAGCAACGCAGGCATAGAAGGCCACCCTGGTTAGCAGCCAGCTGTTTATTGAGCCACTTTGGATTTCAATAATGGGCAAATAGCCGTTATCCTGCTCGTCTCCCTTAATGTTGTAGAGAAGCACCAGGAGCAGCAGGGGCAGCAGGTAGATTACCACAAAGCCGAAATCCAGCCGCCCAAACTGCAAACGTTCCGGGTTGGCAATTTCTTCCGCCAGGTCGGCATCAAAGGGACTGCTCCAAAAGGTTACCCGCTTATAAAAACCATATTGTTCGGATTGCCCGATATTGTAAACGATGGACGGATCCGGCGATTTGAAATGATAAACCGGCGTGTACCATATCGCCCAATAAGGACTGGTAACGTTAACCCAGGGACGATCGGCAGGACCGGTTTCGCCGTTGCTGAAATATCCTGCTATCTCTGCCTGCTCGCTTACGGCCTTATTCTGAAGCTTTTCAATTTCACTTACCTTCTCATTATATAATGCTGCGCCATTATGCAACCCATATACGCCGGCGATAACGAACAAAAGCAGTGCAATTACTTTGAAGGGCGTGCGGATAAAATGCTTCCACTCATAAACAAAAACAGATATAAAATTGGCGCTCATATTATTTTCATTCTCGGCGTTGAAGTGAGCATTAAAGCAAGGACCATAATTGTCCAGAGCAACAATAATCCTAAATCAAGAACGTAGGATTGAATAACGGCCTCAATGTCTCGGGGTTTATGTTGATATGCCGGCACGGATTTAAAAAACGCGTTATCTGCCTTCCAGCCCCAATCACCGGTTTTGGAGCCGCCGTAGGTGTGCTCGTCGTTGAGGGTTTTTATGAACACCCTGCGGTAATTTTCCGCCTGCAGCAGAAAATCATGATGATGAAGATTATCACTGCCGGCGAATCCCATACTGGCATTGCGCAGCGAGAGAAAGGGATTGAATATTCCGGCCAGTTGAATCAGGCGTTTTTGTTGGGTGAGGATTTCTCGAATGTTGCCAAAATGCTTGTCCCAAACGATGTTTCCATAATCTTCATCCGCCTGCATGCGCAGACCATCGTAATTGATCGGGAGCTGCGAAAGACTGTCGACCTTATACTCCGCCAGCACCTTTTCTTGTAATTCCTTGTTACGGGCGTCCAGCGGATTGTGGCCGTCAATGCCCTGCGCCCGATCTTCCTTCATTGCGGTCTTAAATTGATCGCGGCTCGGTAAGGGATAGGCGGCTTCCGAATAGCTAATGAGGATTGCCGGGAGAAAGATCGTCCACAAGATCCAAATGGCCAGCATGGAGGTTAAGGCCAGGGTGGCATTTTGCCAACGGGCCGAGAGATAAACGGTCAGTCCGCAGATCACAAAGTAGTATAAAGCGTAAGCCGCGAAGAAGAAGAATGAGCGTATCAACGTCGCGGAGGTAAGGCTGTCAATATTCAAGACCAGGTAGGCATCAAATACCAGCAGTAAAAGCGAGAGGCCATACAGCCACACCGAGAGAATTTTCCCGAATATGATCTGCGAAAGCTTGGCGCCCTGAACCAGGAGAAGCCTGAGCCGCCCGCTTTCTTTTTCGTTGCTGATAGACGCAAAAGCGAGGAAAATTAACAGTAAAGGGACGATGTATTGCAGTAGTAGTGAACTGCGCAATCTGCCAAACCTGGAAACACTTTTGATTTGGGACGCTTCCGAGTAGACAATTTCATTCTGCACATGGCCTTCCACCCGCAAGACGTTGCCGGTGACGGTGTTAATGCCATCATCCAGGCTATTCAGCAGGCCTCCCGGCTTAAAAAGATATGTGCCATAATGAGCAGCACTATGGGGATTCATCGCTTCAATCTTTTCCCACTGACCGCGCAAGTGATCGGTGGCATTGACGTATTTATCTTTTTGTATCTGGGATTGATACTGACCGAGGGTCACCGTGAGCAGCAAAACGATGATAAAACCGGCGCTGATGAAAAAAAGCAGGCGGGAGCGAAAATAATATTGCCATTCGTTAACTATTATTTGCCACATATATTTAGCTCTTCATGAATTTAAGGTAGAGTTTTTCCAGCTCATTAGCGGTAACGTCAGCGGCGGCAAGTTCCTGGATTAACTGCCCGCTGCGAAGGATGCCGATTCGATCGCAAACTTCTCTTACCCGGAAGATGTCGTGAGAAGCCATCAAAATCGCCGCCCCTTCATCCGCCAGTTTTCTGAGAATGGCCGATAGTTCGTTGCTGGCGAGGGGATCGAGACCACTGGCCGGTTCATCCAGCAGGTAAACCGTTGCTTTTTTGGCATGGGCGATGGCTATTCCTACTTTCTGGCGCATCCCTTTGGAATACTCGGCAACCTTCTTGTTGTGTGCTGCCCCTTCAAGTCCGCTGGTGTCGAGAAATCCGGCTAACTCCGAGCGAGAATATTTCAATCCGGCAAGGCGGCAAAAATAGTCCAGGTTCTCCAGGCCGGAAAGGTATTCATACAAATTGACATTTTCCGGAATGTAGCCAACCCGTTGGCGAACCTCCGCAGTGTTGTTGCGGACATCCAATTCGTTGATATGGAGCGATCCCTGGTCCGGCGCTACAAACCCGAGCAGCAGATTAATAGTCGTGGTTTTTCCGGCACCATTGGCACCGAGCAAGCCGAGAATTTCTCCCTTATTCACTTGCAGACTGAGGTCTTGCAGTGCTACATTACCACGAAATGATTTGTTAACATTATCAATTTTTATCATTAAAGAACTCCTATTATTGCAACTGAGTTGCAATAATAGGCAAATCATTTTATAAATGCAAATTAATTTTTCTGAGAGCAGGTTTGAGAAAGAATGCGGAAAACCAAAACGCTGACAAAAGTTTTAGAACTCTTTGACCATCGCCAGGGGGCAGTTAGTGTTGTTGAACTCGTCGATCACTTTAGCGAGGTGATGAACAAAGTAACCGTTTACCGGATTTTAGCCCGCCTGGAAGAAGAGGGCATTATTCATTCGGTCCGGGACAAGGACGGTTTAACCTGGTACGCCAAATGTCAGCACTGTTTAAAAAATAGCCACGACGACCATCATCCCCATTTTCAATGCAAAAAGTGCGGCAGAATAACCTGCATGCCGATGACGGTAACAATCCCTGAAATTGAAAATCACAC
>JAUIFT010000389.1 GCA_030430345.1 Calditrichia bacterium
ATCGATGAAAAAATGCGTGCCGGCATTCGGCCGGTTTGGATTATTTTCATCTCCCCAGATTTGAAACGAAACGATACAGCAATCCGGTGCTGAAGTTGTCGCGTAGTTAATCGGCAGCATAAATTGTTGATAATTGGCGGTTGGTTCAAGAAATGCAAATGCTAATGCTACCGGCTGCCCGTTACGCCACATGGTAACATTCGTTCGGAAACGGTCGTTGCCTACCGGCTGAAAACGATAATATCCCGAAAAAAAGTTATATTGTTCATTAACAACAAAGCCATCCATCGTGTCTTTTTTTGCCCAGATAATTGCCGGAAATGAATCATTATCGACTTGTCCACGTACTGCGTAGGAACCGCTGTAACTGTCCATGCTTTGGTTCGTATACAGGCCAAACCAGTCTTCCGGTTGTCCGTTAGACCATACTTCAAAATCCTGATTGGGGATTGGGTTGGTTTGAGCATTAATCATTGCGATTGAAAATATCAGTAAACTCAGGTGCCGAACGTATTGGTACATAATTGACTCCTTCTTAATTCAATTAGATAATTGATCTGTAGCCTTTGGATTAAAGAAATCCTAAAGGTCTCATGAAAAATTGAGGAAAATTTAGTTTGAAGTATTAGTTGGATTTGCTCAAAGTGATGTTGGCGATAGCCGGATCATCGAAGCTGTCACCATCAAAATCGAATCCCGAATTTTCATCGAGAAGTTGAAGTGTGCTGTTATTGTTGGAGAAAGTATAAGTGATTAAAACATTTTCAGAACTGCCATCTTCGGTTAACATTAATCTTTCGCCATTGATACTATAGTTCCCAAACTCTTGTTGAAAGATCGTCGTATCCATGATGAAGCGGAACTCGTACCGCCCATTTGCAGAAAACTGAACATTTCCATTGAAGTCACTAATGACAGAAAATAAATCAACCTGATTATTGTTGTTTGCTTTTTCAGTCATGCTAAAAGCTGTAATTTGCCAATTGCCGATGAAAGCTGAAGCGTCATCGTTCTCAGGCGTTGTAGAGTCGCTACTGCAAGAAATGAATAAAGAAAACAGTAAAAATGCCCCAAATGAGTTTGAGAGTTTGCTGATTAAATAATTCATGATAAACCCCGTAAATTTGTGAAACACCAGTATTTAATAGATAAAAAACTAAGCGCTTGGCTGGCAGCAATTGCTGCCGGGTTCATCTTGCAAGATGTTCAGAAACCTTTTTCAGACTTCTTGTATTAATTACGGAGCTATCATTGATAACCCTGAAAAGGAAAATTTTGCTGGGAAATTTACTCAGGCAAGAAAAAGCCGCATCCCGGAAAAAACGGAATGCGGCAGATATAATACGAAAATATGATAATAGGTGACGGTTTTATCGCAACACGTTTTTACCATTGTAGATGGCGGTATCACCAAGCATTTCCTCGATGCGCAGAAGCTGGTTATACTTTGCAATACGATCGCTGCGAGAGGCGGAACCGGTTTTGATTTGTCCGGCGTTTGTGGCAACGGCGATATCCGCAATTGTGGCATCTTCAGTTTCGCCGGAGCGGTGAGATATCACCGAAGTATAGCGGGCACGATGGGCCATTTCCACACAATCAAACGTTTCGGTAAGAGAACCGATCTGATTCACTTTTACCAGCACGGAGTTGGCGATGCCCTGATCAATGCCTTGCTTGAGGCGCTTGGTGTTCGTTACAAAAAGATCGTCGCCGACCAACTGAACTTTATCACCCAGTTTATCGGTCAGTAACTTCCAGCCGTCCCAGTCATTTTCATCCATACCGTCTTCAATGGAAATAATCGGGTATTTGCTGACCAGGTCTGCATAAAAATCAACAATCTCTTCTGAGCTAAGCAGGCGATTTTCCGAAGCAAGATTGTACTTGCCGCTGGATTTCTCATAAAGCTCACTGGAAGCAACATCCAGCGCGTAGAAAATGTCTTCACCGGGGCGATAGCCGGCTTTTTCCACCGCCGCTGTAATTACCTGCAGCGCTTCCTCGTTGGATCTCAGATCCGGGGCAAATCCCCCCTCATCACCAACAGCCGTATTGTAGTTCTTGCCAGCGAGTACTTTTTTCAGGTTATGGAATACTTCCGCACCCATTCGCAATGCTTCCCGGAAGGATAATGCGTTAACGGGCATAATCATAAATTCCTGTAAATCAACGCTGTTATCCGCATGCTCACCGCCATTGATGATGTTCATCATCGGCACTGGCAAAGTCTTCGCGTTAAAACCACCAAGATATTGGTAGAGCGGTAAACCAAGGGCTTCTGCCGCCGCTTTTGCTACCGCCATGGATACACCGAGAATGGCGTTTGCACCAAGTTTGCCCTTATTATCTGTACCATCAAGAGACAGCATCATGTTGTCAATCGCTACCTGCTCGGTAGCATCCATGCCGACGAGGCTTTCCGCAATAATGTCATTGACATTCTGGACGGCTTTCAGAACACCTTTTCCCATATAGCGTTCTTTGTCGCCATCACGCAGCTCAACTGCTTCATGCTCGCCGGTGGAAGCGCCGGAGGGGACAGCGGCAGTGCCAATAACACCGCTTTCGAGGTAAACATCAACTTCTACAGTGGGATTCCCCCGGCTGTCTAAAATTTCTCTCCCATTAATGCCAACTATCATCGTCATCACGCATCTCCTTTTAAAAAACAGCTTTTAGTTATATGATTTTTCTTTGTTAATTTTATCTTTTTTCTTCGCAAATAACGGTTGGGAAAATAATTAAAGAACCGGTTAATCGCAAGGTGAAAGCGAAAGGATAACGTCACATTGTGTTGCCGCTTTATGTTCCTATCCAATTTAGAAATTACTTCCTATTGAACAGGTATCATTTGTATTTTTAGCAGATTGAAAAACGATTACAATTCCAGCGAGAAAGGAACCCGCACATGAAAAATTGCATCGGCATTCGGAAGGAAAATAAATATGACACGGAACGGCGCGCGCCGTTAACCCCGGCCCAGGTTCGCAAGTTGATCGACAACTATAATTTACGGATAATTGTAGAACCAAGTACGCAACGGGTTTTTACGGAAGCGGAATATCAGGCAGCAGGCGCAGAAATTAGTGACAATCTAAGTGAGTGCAATGTTGTTTTTGGCGTAAAAGAGGTGCCGCTGGATGATCTGCAACCCGGTCCCGCTTACTGTTTTTTCTCACATACCATTAAGGCCCAACCCTATAATATGCCGATGTTAAAAACAATTCTTGATCGTAAAATAACCTTGTTAGATTATGAAGTAGTTACGAACCGCGATGGCCGCCGGCAAATATTTTTCGGAAACTTTGCCGGATATGCCGGTATGTTGAATTCCCTCTGGACGATGGGGCAACGCCTGGCCGCGGAAGGCTTTGGCACTCCCCTGGCAGATGTAAAACCAGCCTATCAATATGAGAACCTACAGGCAGCAATGGCTGCGGTGAAGGTAGTGGGAAATCGCATTCGGGAGGAAGGATTACCCAAAGAAGTAACGCCATTGGTTTGTGGATTTACCGGATATGGCCAGGTATCCAAAGCAGCACAGCAAATTTATGAGCTGCTGCCGATTATTACTATTGCGCCGGAAGATCTGGCAGATTTTGTTGAAAATGGAGAGTATTCAGCTCATGCCCTTTACCGGGTGGAATTCTATGAGAAAGATATGTTTGCGCCAAAAGATGCATCCGTGGCTTTTGATTTGCAGGATTACTTTTCTCATCCGGAAAAATATAAGGGCATTTTTGAGCAATATGTGCCTTATCTAAGTATGGTCGTGAATGGTATCTATTGGACGCCGGAGTGTCCCCGATTGATCACAAAATCCTACCTTAAAGCGCTGTATACTAAGGAGAATGCCCTAAAATTACGGGTGATTGGAGATATCACCTGTGATATTGACGGTTCGATTGAAATGACTGTGAAATCCACCAAATCAAATAACCCGGTATATGTATTCGATCCGGTCAGTGGGGAAACCCGGGACGGCGTTGAGGGTAATGGACCGGTGGTGATGGCCGTCGATATTCTTCCCACGGAACTTCCCCGGGAAGCCTCTGATTTTTTTGGGAATGCATTGATGTTTTATTTACCAAACCTTGCCGCTGTGGATTTCAGCAAGTCCTTTGCGTCCCTGGACGTTGCGGCGGATTTCCGGAAATCAAT
>JAUIFT010000390.1 GCA_030430345.1 Calditrichia bacterium
GTTTCTTCAGTAATGTTTCTTTCGTTAGCGACGATTTCTTTGATAACGAAGAACTGGACGAAACTAATACTGCCCTGTCGCTGGCGCTGAATGCCCCGACCTTCAAGATTAAGTCCGGTGTTAATATCAACATTCCCCGTGGGGCTTCTGCCAGTGCGGCAGTGCGTTACGTGAAGGACTTCCCGGTATTATCCGGCCCGTATGTCGGCGGAATTCCGGAGCCGTTCGGCACAGGTCGCGGCGGTGTTGATGATTATGTTTTATACGATTTTACAATCGGTTATGACTTTTCCCAGTATGCGGAAGGTTTGCGGGTAGATCTTGTTGCTCAGAATGCGCTGGATAATCGCCATCGTGAATTTATTGGAGCTCCCCAGGTTGGCCGTGTAGGTATGATTCGTATGACTTACACCCGTTAATTTTGGGTAACATGAGTTTGAAAAAGGCCGGTCTTAGTTACCGGCCTTTTTTTTGTACTTTTCAACAATTCAGAAAGGATTTTTCCGAATGAAACGATTGCTTGGTTTTTTGATTTTTCTGAAAACTATCATACCAATACTTCTCGTCGCGATCCTTCTTACCTCCAGCTACATTGCACTTACTTCTCTGCAGGAGATTGTCGATGAGGCCTCGCAATCATTTGACGAAAAAGCGCTACTGGTGCAAGCACGGGTGGATACCGTCAAGGCTGAGGCTGCCCGCATCCTTGGCGAAGTACAGAAAATTCGCGATTCCGCCACGGCTTTTTCTAGCGAAGTCGGAAAAATGATTACCCCGCTGAAAAGCGCTCTTTATGGACTGCAAAACTCGATGAAGACTATCGCGCAGGCGCTTGAGGGATTTATTAACGGATTGGTTCGGGCAGTGAATAAAATTCCCGGCGTAAAGTTAAAACCTCTGGATCTAAAAGGTGTTTTTAAGATCCCGGCATTTGTCCCGAAGTTGCCGGAGTTTGACCTGGATATCTCGCCGGATTTTAGTGCCGTTCAGGAGTTGGCAGTTATTTCCGAGGAAATGGCGGACGAAGCACTTGCAAATATCCAGCGGATCAGCGAAGTGTTTGCTTTCTGGTGGCGCATGCTCCGAATCTTTTTGATACTGATTATAATATGGCTCGTTCTTGCTGTGATTGGCTATGTAGTCCGGACATTTGCCCGCCTGGATTACGGCTGGCGCTTAATGGTTGGTAAAGCTGAGGAAGCAAGATGGGAGTTACTATAAATTTTGAATGATGTAAAAGTCCTTCCGGAGAAGTTTGAGTTGCTGGATAACTTCCAGGCGGCCGAATCGGAAATCTGAGCGTATCCAGAGATTATTAATCAGGAGCTACACGTCCGCTCGCTGAAAGGACTGCCGGTTTATAACCGGAAGTAGTTTTTGTCAGCAGTTGAAAAAGAAAGCCCTTTGCGCTTTGCAAAGGGCTTAAGCAAGAACTCACCACATAGGGAGAGGATAGATGTCAATCTCTTCACCAGTAAGAAATGCTATTTTTTCTCTGGCACCGGATGAGCGATTTTATCCCAGCTTTCCTTAAAATTAAATTCCTTGTAAGTGGGACTTTCCGAGTTATGGCATTCAAGACATTGCTTTTCTGCGGAGCCATCGCTAACAAATATCGGAGTCATTCCCTTTGCAATCGAGGCGTCCCGATCTTTCATTACTTTCTTCTTTTTGTACAGTGAACCGGGGCCGTGGCAGGTTTCACATTGAACGCCGGCAGTCATTTCAAATTTTGTTTTTTTCAGGCTTTCATCCACATCATAGCCGGTAACATGGCATTTCAGACATTCTGCAGATTCATGTGCCGGTTTTGCCAAACCCTTCTCCTTGGCAATTTTCGCAGCTTCTGCAGATTTCAGGGTTTCATAAGCCTGGGCATGTCTTGAGTCGCTCCAGATGGCAAATTGCTTGCCCTGTTTGGTGGTTTTGTGGCACTTTTTACAACCATCCACGCCAATATACATCTGAACCGTGGAGGTTTCCTCTTCATCATCGTCATCAGCTGCATCATCCTGGGCAATGGCGCCAAAAGACATCGCGAGCAAGAGAATTAAACTAAGAAAAATGGCTTTCATGTGCTTCTCCGAAATTTGGTTGAACATTTCATCTACTCATGGTTAATGGATTTTCCGCATTTTTTTTTTTGAAATGCAAGTTTTATGGATTTAACCCGGTATGGCAATCGGTACAAAGCCCCTCTCGCCAGTCCTCATCGCCATCCGGATGTATGAATTCCAGGCCATTGCCGGTTTCCGCATAGGCCATCTCATCCGGTGAACCCTGGGCAGTGATCAAATGGCAAAGATTACAATCCATGGAGATAGATTTACCGCTTTCGCTAATATGCGTGTTGTTATGACAGCGAAAACAACCGTTAAAATCTTTGTGTCCGATATGATCAGGATAGGCATCCCAACGCACTTTCATTTCCGGAAAAATGTTTTTGGAAAAAGCTTCCTGCATCCCAAGAATTGCCTGGGCGATCAATTCCTTTTTCTCTTCATATAGATCGGGATATTCTTCTTCGTAATAGTCATTGATCGTACGGGCAATTTCCTGCATTGCGGAATCGTTGTTGGTAAATTCCTGGTCGCAAAGCTCTACGGCAATCATTTTGATTTCCGGCAGCTCGACAGGAATCGCCCCGGTATTGATCGCCACGTTCACAAATTTCGCCGGGGTTTGATAGATATGGGAAGGACGGTTATGACAGTCCATACAATCCATCAGGCGCGTTGCCATTTGTTGCAGTGAATCGATGTCAACATCACTCTCTTCATCGGTGTAGATGGTTTCTTCGCCGGTCTTCAGGTTGGTGTAACGCACCCAGACGATTTCTTCCCGGGATTCATCACTGGCAATATACTCGATTTTGACATCCGGGTTGATGTGCCAGTGAATGCCTTCTTTTAATCCATGATCGGAGTTCATCGCACCGGTCTTCATCAATAACTGGATATCCCATTGAGTATTTTCTTCATCAGAGAGATAATGGCTTTGCTGGTGGAGCTTCTGCGCATAAAATTTCGAGGGCCAGTGGCAATTTTCGCAGGTTTCCCGGGCCGGGCGCAGATTGGCAATCGGGGTCGCAATCGGGCGGGGATACTTATCCGCCAGACTGGAATAGACCTGGTAAAGGCCGGAAAGCTTGGAGCGCACGTACCAGTCCGCCCCGGTGCCTACATGACAATCCACACAGCTCACGCGAGCATGGGCGGAATTTTGATATGCGGTGAACTCCGGGTGCATAACTTTGTGACAGACCGTTCCACAAAAAGTCACTGATTCGGTATAGTGAAACGCCTCATAGCTGCCAACGGCGGAAATAAAAAGAAGCAGGGAAGTGCCAATAGAAAAAACCATAAAAGCATTTCTATGCCGAACAATATTCAAATCTACTCGTGGCCAGGCAGGCTGATCCGGATCAACCGCTCGTTGGCGCCGCCGGGTTTCAATCAACATACCAACAGGGATTAAGAGCAACCCCAGCAGCATAACAGCCGGCAACAAAATATAAATTACCAGTCCCAGGTAGGCATGTGTATCCCTCCAGAAAACGGAAATTGTAAATAGGAATACGATCATTGAAAATGAGATAAAGGCAATCATTGCGCCGATGAGCGTAATCCAGTTATGGGAAGAGCGGGGTAGCTTGAATTTCATAATGATCTCCTAAAGTGAGATTCTTTCCATCAATTAGGTGGCTCTTTTTCAGGTGATTCTTTGGAATTTGATTTTTCGGTATCTTCTTCCTGCTCTTGTGCTTTTTGTTGAATTCTTTCCCATTCCAATGGATGCTCGTGCGCCATTTCTTCCGCACTTACTTTCCCGGTTAACCAGGTGAAATTCATCGGATAAACATCCGGGTTGAAGATAACATAATAGAAATGCCAGACGACAATTGCAAGAAATGCCAGCCAGGCTTCGAAATAGTGGATCGCTTCGCAGACATCGACGAACAATTTGGAGAACCAGGCCATCGATTGATTCTCAAACCAGAGGGCAAATCCGGTAACGCCCATAATGACTGTGCCCCAGATCAGTGCCCAGTATTCGATCTTTTCCACATAGTTGAAGCGGTCAAACCGGGGTTTTTCCTTGCTGAAGCCCAAATTGTGTTTCATCGCTATTACCATGTCCCGGGCGTCCTGAATCCGTGGGAG
>JAUIFT010000391.1 GCA_030430345.1 Calditrichia bacterium
TGAAGACCTACGGGGTCAGTTCCAGAGTCAAGGTTCTGGACATCAACAAATACTACGAATTTTGAGACCCTAGTAGCGCCAGCCCTTGCGGCGCTCCCATTTCAGGAAGCGTTCGACATCATCCCCCGCAGGCGCCGGACGATTCTCTGCATTCTCAACAGCCTCGCGGACTTCAGCAACCGTTTTCTCTGCTAATGCCTGCCATTCATCGGCACTCATCAACGCCGGCACAAGATACGCTTCAAGCTTCTTCAGAGGATCATTTTCATTCTCAGCAGCAATGAGGGATTCTGGCTTGTACGCCTGGGTGTCCTGGCCGGAATGTCCGTTTAGGCGGGGTACTGTCAGCCGGATCAGCACCGGCCCCTTGCGATTGCGGACCAGCGTGACCGCTTCTTGTAATTTTTCCGCGGCTTCCGCGGGGTTCGTGCCGTCTCCCTCAATAATATGCAGGTTTCCAAAGGAGGCCAGATTTGCGGCAATATTCCCACCGGGCGTCTGCTTATCGCTGGTTACCGAGATGGCATAGCCATTATCTTCGATATAAAAAAGGAGGGGTAATTTCAGGGTAGTCGCCATCGTCAAAGAGGCCCAGAATCCGTTGGTTGCCACAGACCCTTCTCCGCCCAACACTGTTGCGATGGCTTTATCGTAGGCAGATTCTTTCAGGACATTCCGTCGATATTCTACCGCCTGCGCCCAGCCGGCTGCTGGTGTATATTGGGAGCCAACATCGCCCGACATCGGGAGCACCGAGGCGCCTCCCAGCGAAGGAAGGTTACATACTACGCCAATATCCCGGCCGTTACTGTAACTTCCGGACCTGGCCATCGGCGCAGCGAGTGCATCTTCAAAACTGAGGCCCAGACTTAGCAGTAACGGCCGGGAGCGGTAATAAGCGCCGGCACCATCGTGAGGGTTATTTAGGAGACTCCCCAGAATAATCTGGCTCATTTCATGCCCACGAGCAGAAAACTGATAAAGCACTTTTTTAGCTGGCACCAGCTCATTCTCTTCGATGTCGTCCATTGCCCGCGATGCAAAAACCAGGCGGGCAATGCCGTGCCAGTCAAAATCCGGATGTACTGTTTTTTCGCTCATGTAATAATCCTTTCCATCTATTCTCGTTTCAGTTTTCTGCAATATCGGCAGGTGATATTCCCGATTGAGCGCGGCTATCCGCCAGAGTTTAGGGGCAATAATTACCGAATTCTATTTCAGATTCTTTTCTGTAAAACTAAACCTGGGCAAAGAGAGAACAATAATATGGATAGAAGAAAAGATCAACTCTGCAATATTAAAAAGCATTTGCAGAGTTGCAAATTTGCAAATCTACAAATGGTATGAAAAAAATCGAACGCTCTTATAATTGCCGGAATATTTTAGTCCATTTACTGATTCATATCCGCATCCCGTTTTTCTTTAAAGGCATTTCCCTCATACCAATTGGGGAAACGGGAGTCATTTGCCAGCATATAGCCAACATGAAATAACAGCCGCAGGTCGTCAATCGTGCCGGTTAAATCCCAGGTGGCGGGGTCATACTCATCACCGGGTTTGTGATAAAGCTCTGCCGTCCAGCGGGCGGAAGCTTCAAGAATTTCTTCCTGGCTTTTCGTCACGTGATCAATGCCCATCTTGGTATACATTGCCGGTACTCCCTGCTTCGCAAAGCTAAAATGATCTGAGCGGAAGAAGATTCCTTTCTCCGGTTCCGGGTCGGGGCGGATATAACGATTTTGTGCTTTTGCAGCAATTTCCACATATTCATCCAGTTCAGAATTCCCCAATCCGATGACGGTAATATCTTTCATTTTACCAAAGATGTTCAGGGCGTCCATATTAATGACGCCAGCCGTTTTTGTGAGTGGATAGACCGGGTTCGCCGCATAATAGGCGGATCCGAGCAAGCCTTGTTCTTCAGCGGTTACAGCCATAAAAAGAACCGAGCGCCGGAGGGGTTTGTCCCGGGCTTTGAAGCCTTTCGCGATTGCAAGCAAGGCGGCGGTTCCGGTGGCATTGTCCCGGGCGCCATTAAAAATATTATCGCCCTCAATTTCCGGATTAACGCCAAAGTGATCCCAATGGGCGGTGTAAATGATAAATTCATCTTTCAAATCAGTGCCGGGAATCATCGCGAGAACATTGTAAGAAGTTGAATTTTCGATGGTATTGGTCAGCTTTAAGGAATAGTTCAATCCCAATTCTTTCGATTGATGTTCACTGGTTGAAGCCGCGGCAACCAGTTCCGAATAATTCTCCCCGGCCAGCGCAAAAAGTTTTCGGGCGGATTGCCCGGAAATCCAGCCTTCGAATTTACAGCGGGACATATTCCGGTCTTCCGGAACCATATAAAACTCCGGACCACTCCACCCCCCCTGCACAACAAACCAGGGATAACCAGCCGGCGCTGTTTCGTGAATAATGATAATGCCATCGGCCCCTTGCCGGACAGCTTCTTCGTATTTGTAGGTCCAGCGCCCATAGTAAGTCATGGTTCTCCCGCTGAAGAATGAGCTGTCCTTCGTTGCGAAGCCGGGATCGTTCACCATAACAATGACGGTTTTCCCTTTCACATCAATGTCTTTGTAATCATCCCAACCGAATTCCGGTGCGACAATGCCATAACCGGCAAAAATCAGTTCAGAATTTTCTAGTTCAATTGCATCTACCATACGGCGGGTTAAACCAACAAAACCGCTGCCAAGCGGTAAGCGAACTTCTTCCCCATTACCCTTCACAACCATTTCCGATTCCGGAGTGGATACAATCGATACCAAAGGTACTTCCTGAAAAAAATCACCATTGTTACCGGGTTCCAGCCCCAGCCTGGTAAATTCATTTTTTAGATACTGAATCGTCTTTTCTTCACCGGGTGCAGAGGGTGCTCTTCCCATAAATTCGTCGGAAGCAAGCATTTGTAAATGCGCAGAGTAACTTTCCAAATCTATTTTTTCGGCAGCGCTTTTATAATCAGCCGATTCCGTACAGGCGGTTATTATAGTACCAATTATGAATAATACCGTGATTTTCCACAGGAAGTTTAGCATGCGGTTCCTTTCTATCTTAACAGCTTAATATTTTCTGAATTATTTAACCGGCAGTAATTTTCTCAGTCCGGTAATGAGTTTCCATTCTGCCTCGCTAACCGGTTGAACGGAGAGACGGCTGATTCGAAACAAGGCCATTTCCGACAATTCCGGCATGGCTTTCAGTTCTTTTATGGTTACTTCTTTATCCAGTTCCTGGTAGGCTTGAATATTCACCATATCCCAGCGGGGGTTATCCTTAGGGCTTTTCGGATCAAAATATTTTGCGTCGGGGTCAAATTGGGTGTGATCGGGATAGGCTGCTTTAACAACTTTGGCAATGCCGACAATTGCCGGCACTTTTATCATGCTGTGATAGAAAAAAACGAGATCGCCAACGGACATATCCCGCATGTGATTGCGGGCGGCATAATTGCGAATGCCATCCCAGTGATCGGTATGGTTAGGTTCACTCTTCAGGTCATCCCAGGAATAGGCATCGGGCTCCGTTTTCATCAACCAGTATTTCATTGCACTTTCCTTTCCACTTAGAATTTTCGGAAGAATCAGTATAAGCGCTAATAATATACAGTTGACTCCTTGCGAAGCCAAACAGGGAAAAATTATGGTATTTCTAAAAAGAGGATCCGGATATCACTACCATCATCGAAGTTTCCTTCCTTCACCTTCAGGCGCAGGATTTTTCCCGATGGTAAATCATCCGTCAATTGTTCAAAACCACTAAGGGTTAGCACCGGGTGATTGTTGATATCGATCAGGATTGTTTCCGGGCGGACCCCGGCTTTATCTGCAGGACTTCCCAGGGAGATGCCATTTATCCATAATCCATTTTCGGCAAGATATTCGGATTTTTCATTTTCACTGAGCGGGCGAAGCTCCATGCCAAAATGGTCATAACTTTCTTGCTGGGAATTATTTCCCTGAATCACCGGCACACTGGAGGCAGGCGCCTCTCCCAGTTCGACCTTCACTTCCCATTTCTTTTTATCCCGCCATACCAACAGCCTGACTATCTCACCGGGATGATGTTGAGCAATCTTGATTTGCAGATCATTGACCGACTCAATTTCCCGCTCATTCACGGCGAGTACAATATCTCCCTGACGGAGT
>JAUIFT010000392.1 GCA_030430345.1 Calditrichia bacterium
CAGCGGAACCGTTTCCGTATATCTCGCACCTTACAGATTTCAGGTGCTTGGCATTACCTCGGATCATGACCTGATGTCTCCCAAGTTTGCTCAATATGGAGAAATGAACACCGCCTGGAGTGGGGAAGACGTTAAAGGCTTCTCGAAAATACTAGCGAATCAAACCATGATCTTTTACAAGGTGAATAAAGAAGATGAAGAAAATTAAAGTTGGTGTAGCCGGTGCTGCCGGATACACCGGCGGCGAATTAATTCGCTTACTGCGTTTTCACCCCGCGGTGGAGATAGCTTTCGTTCAGAGCAACAGCCAGGCCGGAAAGGCGCTTACGGCTGTGCATCCGGATCTTTTTGAATTGCCTGAGATGCAGTTTTCTCGCAAAATTTCCGGGGATATTGATCTGCTCTTCCTTTGCATGGGGCATGGTGATTCAGCGAAGTTCCTGGCGGCGGAACGCATTGCTCCCGGGATTAAAATCATCGATCTCAGTCAGGATTTTCGTCATAAGCGGGCAGGAAATGATTTTGTTTATGGATTGCCGGAATTAAATCGGACAGCGATACGCAAAGCGCGGAAAATTGCCAATCCCGGTTGCTTTGCAACGGCAATCCAGCTGGCTTTGCTGCCACTGGCGGATGCCGGACAACTTGCGGATGATATTCAGATCAGTGCGATTACCGGATCTACCGGCGCCGGACAGTCTCTCTCGCCAACGACGCATTTTAGCTGGCGGAATAACAATGTCTCCGTTTACAAGGCCCTCACTCATCAACACCTGAAGGAAATACGGCAAAGCCTGGATCAACTGCAGGAGGGCTTTGCTTCGAAAATCAACTTTATTCCTTTTCGGGGGAATTTTTCCCGGGGAATATTGGCTGCGCTTCATCTGCCCTGGAAAGGTGCGCTGGAAAGTGCCCGGAAAAAATTTACCGATTATTATGAAAGTCATCCTTTTGTGCAACTAAGCGAGACCAATCCGGACCTGAAACGCGTAGTAAACACCAATCACTGCCTGTTGTATTTGGAAAAACATGATGACACCTTGCTGGTTGTCAGCGTAATTGATAACTTGCTGAAAGGCGGTCTGCAACTTAAAAGCGTCGCTTTTTAGAGGAGAGTCGATGAAACCCTACAATGTGTATCCGTTGTTTGATATTACCCCGGTACGTGCCGAAGGCTGCTATCTCTGGGATGAAAAAGATACCAGATACCTCGATATGTATGGAGGTCATGCGGTCATCTCCATCGGGCATAGCCACCCGCACTACCTGAAGCGGATCAATAAGCAGTTAAAGCAAATCGGCTTTTATTCCAATTCATTGAAAATTTCCCTGCAGGATGAACTCGCCGAGAAGTTAGGGCGCATTTCCGGTTACCCGGACTATGAACTTTTCCTTTGCAACTCCGGGGCGGAGGCGAATGAAAATGCCCTCAAACTGGCCTCCTTTTTTACCGGACGCAAACAGGTGGTTGCTTTTCGGAAAGGATTTCATGGCCGCACCTCCGCCGCTGTTTCAATAACGGACAATCCTGCCATACGCAGTCCGTTAAATGAAAGTGATGATGTCGTTTTTCTGGAGTTGAATGATTATCATGCCGTTGAGGATGTGTTGAACAAACGCGAGACCTGTGCGGTTATTATCGAAGGGATACAGGGGATTGGCGGCATTTATCTGCCGGAAATTGCCTTTCTTCATCGCCTCTCTTCGCTTTGCCGCACTACCGGCACCTTATTGATCCTCGATGAAATTCAGTCCGGTTATGGACGCAGCGGGCAATTTTTTGCCCATCAGCACGCGGTTGTTCAGCCAGAGCTGATTACGATCGCCAAAGGCATGGGAAACGGTTTCCCGGTTGGCGGCGTGCTGATTCACCCCAAAATCGAGGCGGTTAGCGGCCGCCTCGGCACAACGTTCGGCGGTAATCATCTCGCCTGTGCAGCAAGCCTGGCCGTGTTGGAAGTGTTGGAAAATGAAGCTTTAATTGCCCGGGCTGCGAAACATGGTGAAACCTTAATGAGTGCCCTGGCAGAACTGCCGGTGAAGGATGTGAAAGTGCGCGGAAAAGGATTGATGATCGGGGTTGAATTTCCCCGGCCCTGTAAGCCGATTCGCCAGCGCCTGATTTCGGAACACCAGGTATTAACCGGGGCTGCCAGCAATCCTAATACTTTAAGAATATTGCCGCCCTTAACAATTGGTGAAAAGGAAATCGAACTATTTCTTGAAGCACTAAAAAAAGTGTTGGAGGATAAATGAGCGAACCATTAGTGGTTGTGAAAATTGGCGGCAATGTTATCGATGATGATGAAAATTTAAAATCTTTCCTGAAGCGTTTTGCACAGATCTCCGGTAAAAAGATGCTCGTGCATGGCGGGGGACGAGTAGCCAGCGACATGGCAGCACAATTGGGAATTCCGGTGGAAATGGTTGAAGGCCGCCGGGTGACCTCCGCAGACACCCTGAAAGTGGTAACAATGGTTTTTGCCGGACTGATAAACAAGAAAATTGTTGCCGGTCTGCAAGCGGAGAATTGCAATGCTTTTGGCTTTTGCGGCGCTGATGGCAATGCTATGCTTGCCGGGAAACGGACGGTGAAGGATTTGGATTATGGCTTCGTTGGCGATATCACCGCGGTCGATATATCAGCCATTGAGTCGATGTTGGAAAATGACATGGTGCCGATATTTGCTCCGATCACTCATGATGGCAATGGCACGTTGCTGAACACTAATGCTGATACCGTTGCTACAGAACTGGCGATTGCATTATCAATGGACTATCAAGTTCATTTACAATATTGCTTCGAAAAAACCGGGGTGATGCTGGATGCTGATAACGAAAGCTCTTTGATCGAAGAAATCGCTTCGAATGAATATCAAATCCTCAAGGAGGATGGGTTAATTACCGGTGGCATGATTCCGAAAATGGACAATGCTTTTCAGGCGCTCCGCAATGGCGTTCGGCGCGTGCTGATTGCGCATGCGGATAATGTTTTACTAAATGCCGTTGGGCGAAAGGTTGGCACGGAAATTATCCGGGAAAAGGCAAATAACCAATGAAACGGGTAGAAACAACAGCTGCATTAGAATTGCTGAAAGCATTAACCGCCACTAAATCTATTAGCCGGGAAGAAGGAAATGCCGCTGCGCTGATTCGCCAGTTTTTTACAGAAAAGAATGTCCCATTCCAGCAAAAAACGCATAACACCTGGGTCACGAATGCACATTTTCAGCCGGGCTTACCAACCGTTTTGTTGAATTCCCACATCGATACAGTAAAACCGAATGAGGGATGGATACGAGATCCTTTTCAGCCATCAATGGAAGGAAATACGCTTTACGGACTTGGCAGCAATGATGCCGGCGGTTCGTTAGTCGCTTTAATTGCCGCTTTTTTACATTTTTATCAACGGAAAAATTTACCCTTCAATTTGCTGCTGGCTGCAACGGCGGAAGAGGAAATTTCCGGAAAAAATGGCATTGCAGCAATTCTGCCGGAAATTGGCGACATCGCTGTTGCCATTGTTGGAGAACCAACGGAAATGACGCTCGCAGTCGCAGAAAAAGGGCTGATGGTGCTGGATTGCACTGCTTTTGGGGAATCCGGGCATGCCGCGCGTGATGAAGGAGAAAATGCCATCTACCGGGCGATGAAGGATATCCATTGGTTCCGGAACTATCAGTTTCAGCGCGTTTCAAAATTTCTCGGCATGATAAAAATGAGCGTGACGATGATCGACGCCGGTTATCAGCATAATGTTGTCCCCGATCGTTGTAAATATGTTGTTGATGTGCGAACGACCGATGCCTACCGGAATGAAGATGTGCTGCGAATTATCCAACGGCACGTAAAGAGCGAGGTCCGGGCCCGTTCTACCCGTTTGCAGCCCTCTGGTATCGATTCGGACCATCCAGTAGTCTTGGCAGCTACCGAACTGGGGTTGAAAACTTTTGGATCGCCAACTCTTTCTGATCAGGCGCTGATTAGCGTGCCATCGGTAAAAATCGGGCCGGGTAAATCAGAGCGATCTCACCGTCCGGATGAATTTATCACTCTTTCGGAAATAGAGGAGGGGATTGATATCTATATCCAATTGCTGGAAGCACTGCAGAAAGGATTACCACATGAAACTTTGGCAAAAAAATGAAAAAG
>JAUIFT010000393.1 GCA_030430345.1 Calditrichia bacterium
ATTTCTATGGCAAAGGTTAAAATCAGCCCGGAGGATAATGCTTATCAACGACTGGAAGAAGCGGAGAAGGCCTGCCAGCGAGCCCGGGATCTCACCCAGCAGCTGCTAACTTTCTCCAAAGGCGGCACCCCGGTTAAGCAGGTGATACGGGTTGCGGAAATTGTTGAAGAAGCCGCAAACTTCGCCCTTTATGGCAGCAAGTGCCGGGCAATCTGCCACTTCGAAGATGACTTATATTCGCTAGAGGCGGATGAAGGGCAGATTGGGCAGGTAGTGAACAATATCGTCATCAACGCTGTTCAGGCAATGCCTAACGGGGGTGATATTCTTGTGAATTGTAGAAATTTTAACGTTTCTAATAAGAAGCGGCGCCATACCCTTCCGCTGCGCCCGGGAGAGTATGTGAGAATATCCATCAAGGATCATGGCATTGGCATTCCCGGAGAAAATATTCAACAGGTGTTTGATCCTTATTTTAGCACAAAGCAGCAGGGGAGTGGGTTGGGACTGGCAACCTGTTACTCGATCGTTAGCAAGCATGGTGGATATATCGCTGTGCGTTCCAGGTTAGGAGAGGGAAGCGAATTTACGATTTATCTGCCCGCTTCCCGGAAAAAAGTGGAACAGACCAAAATCGTAAATAACCAGTTGATTAAAGGTGAAGGCGCCATTCTGGTAATGGACGATGAACAACCGATCGTTGATCTTGTCGGTATCATGCTTAATCATCTTGGGTATGAAGTGATCAAAACCAATGATGGGGATGCAGCTATCGCCATGTTTCGGAAAATGCAGAATAATGGCAAAAAATTCGCAGCAATCATTATGGACTTAACTGTCCCCGGTGGGATGGGCGGCAAAGAAGCGCTTGCCGAAATTCGCAAAATGGACCCGGATATCAAAGCGATCGTTGCCAGCGGATATTCCAACGATCCGGTGATGAGCGACTATCAGCAATACGGGTTCGATGCACGTATTACCAAGCCGTTTAATTTGCAGGAAATAAGCAATGTGCTTGGTAATCTTATTCAGACAAAATGATCACTTCCAAATGTCGATGCCGATGGCCAAATCGTGAAGTTGTTTGCTTCACATCCCAAAAACGCTGCTAAAATTCGGCAGGTGCATCTTGTAATACTTGCCGCAAATTCCATTTAAAAACCAGCCATCTATTTAGAAATCATCACTGCTTTGCTAAGATTCCAACATATTTACTTATTGTGGTAATGCTGCAACTGCTGAAAGTAATTCCGGATAGCGGGCATGTAAGCCTTCCAACCAGGCGGGAATGCCAATTTGATCTCTTGGTAAAGCTAGAATCATTAATTCGTCCATATACCATTCCGGATCAATCGCCAGGTTGCTTAAGTGTAACGTTGTGATTGCAGTGCCGGAAAGAAATGCATCCATCGCTTCAATTTCCCGGGGATGATCTGTCAGTCCGGGAAATACCTGGTAATCAAGAATCGTTTCTCCACCGCAATCCTGCATCGCTTTTATCGACGCATTCAAGTTATTGAATTTACTTCCGGAGGGTGCATGGAGCTTGTCAAAATAATCTTCCTGAAAAGAATTGGTCGATACCCATAAACCGTTGACACCGGCATTGCAAAGTGTGCTGGCTAGTGATGGGGTTAGTGCCGGCGTTTGCATGTACATCGAAATGTCTCCATTTAAGCTACGAATAGATTTAATGAAGCCTGCTAAAGTCGCTTCATCTTCTCCCTTCGCATCAGAGATCACCAGTGCAGCATCGTTTGCGACTGCTGCGGATTGGAGAAGGGCCGCTGGAACTGTTTCGGTTAGATTGTTCACAAATGTATAAGAACGCTGTTTTTCCGCCGTCTGGGAAATTTCCGTTGCTGCGGCAAAAAAAGCACCGTCGCGCATGCCGGTCGCTGTATAATTTTTTCCGGGAAGACGGGGCGCATCAAGCACCATGGAGAATGCGCTGCGATAGATTTGGAGCTGATGTTGCGGCAGAGCTGCTGCAACCGGAAAAACGGCAGTGCCATTATACTCTCTTAGTTGAATATATTTTTCCAGATCAGGATCGTAACCAATTGCTACGCGGCCCGGTAATACTTGTAAAGCGCTTTTCTCTGTTAAAGCGAGCAGGTCTTTTTGACCCGGTAATAATGGTTTAATAAAGCCTACGCCTGCCATATAAAGTTCTGGTACTTCGTAAAAGTTACCCGCGGCATCGCCAACAACCAGATGCGGAATATTCACTGATTTCTCCCGGAATTAGATAATATTAAACAACAGTCATACTGAGCTCATTTAAAACGTATTCAAAGAAATATAATTCAATCAGGCATGTACGTGACCGGTGACAAAACCAGCGAAACAATTTCATGTTTATTTCTCGCGAATATGGTATTATTCTAACGGTAGGTTTTCATTAATTGGCATTTTTATACATTCCGGTGACGTTGGTCAATAACGCAGGTCTTAATATTCATTTAACTTATAAAGTTATTATCCGGCGATATTTTAACGGAATTGTAATATTATCGAAAAAGAGCGAATGCCGGATGATTCCTGACGATTAAGTGCCTTCCGGAAAAAAATGAATTTTTCTTGGGGCAAATAATTTAAGTCAACAGGAATTGTGATCTTTGTCTGAATTTTTAAGCAATTTCATTTTATAAATGGGAATTGTTTTTTGGATGGGAAACCATCCGAGGGGTGATGCCGGAAAGCAGAAAAGTTAATTTTGCGGGAAAAATACACGATCCAGAAAAAAATGTTATATATTAACACTTCCCCAACTTTACCGGCGAAACGAGAAATATTTGAAATTTATTGCGATGTGACTATGCAAACTGAATTGGCAGGAATGAATCAAATGCATCACGGTATCACCACAACACAGGAAATCCTGTGCTGTTTTGCAGTGTCTTGCCAGAGTAATCGCACCTCTCTCCAAAAATTTAACCTTCATCATAGATATCCTAGCTGCACCCATACGGGACATAATATGCTTGCGGCAAAACTCCGGCTGCGCAACAACCTGCGTTCCGGAAAAAATGCTATTCTAAATGAAAAGAGAAATTCTAAAACTAAAACGGGTGAATAATAATGTCGAAAAACGGCACCAATAATGGCAACATGGAATACTGGCGAGAAGATATTGCCAAAATAAAAGCGGATTCAACTCATGGTTCTATTTACCTTTCTAATCAGGCACTGGTTATTGTAGAAGAGTTTGTTCAGCGGCAGTTGTATAAAAATCGCACTGAACTTATTCAGGCGCTTTCCAAGCTGAGCAATGCACTGGTACGTGCCAAGCCCTTAATGGCCCTGATCTATAATCGTACAAAACATATTCTTCAGTTTATTCAGAATATTCCCAAGGAACAGAAAGATATTATGGTCATTAAGCAGGCTACGTTAGCGGAAATTGCTGAATTACGGAAAGCTGCCGAGAAGAACGTCGGTGTTGTTACCCGTTGGGGCTGCCGCCTGATTCTTGACCACCATGTGATTTTAACACATTCCGCCAGTAGTGTAGTAGAATCAATTTTGCTGGAAGCGCGCCGGCAGAAGAAGCGCTTTCGTTTGATCTGCACCGAAAGCCGCCCCCTGAAAGAAGGCACTGAAATGGCCTATCGCCTGGCTAAGGCAGGGATTAAGGTGCGCCTGATTCCGGATGCCGATATTGCCCGGGCGGTGCGGGACTGTCACTTTGTGCTTACCGGTACCGACCGATTTACGGAAACATCCTTTATTAACAAGACCGGCACCCATGCTATTGCGACCCTGGCCAAGGTGATGAATAAACCGCTATATGTTGCCGGTGAGACGGGGAAAGTGTTATTGAAACGCACCTATCCGGTGCGCTTCGCAATGAATGACCCGCTGGAGCTGGTGGATAAGGGGAAAGATAATGTGCAGGTAGACAATGTCTATTTTGAAGAATCGCCCCTGGAATATGCCGACAAAATTATCCTTGAGGATGGCGTTTTTGAACTGAAAGAATTTATGGATCGTTATTTGTAAAAGGTCGTATCAGTTTAAGTGGGAAGATGATTCCCAATACATTTTTTTGAATGCCGGGTCGGTACTGCATACTACCATCCGGCATTCGGTATTAAATGGCATGTTGTATTATTTATCCTGGTTTTGTTATGAGTGGTTT